>WJIW01000023.1 GCA_014730065.1 Armatimonadia bacterium
ATGAGGAGCTGGTCCACCTCGCGCTGGATCTGTACCCGATCGTTCGCCGTCAGCGTGCCGTTCGCCGCCTGGATGGCCAGCTCCCGGATCCGCTGCAGCATGGACTGAACCTCACCCAGCGCCGCCTCCGCCGTCTGCAGAAGCGAGACGCCGTCGAGGGCGTTCATCGAGGCCCGGTTCAGGCCTTGGACCTGAGTGCGGATCTTCTCCGCGATGGCCATGCCGGCCGGGTCGTCGTTGGCGTGGTTGATCCGAAGACCGCTGGACAGCCGCTCCACGGATGTGCGCATCATGCTGGACGCTCTCTTGATGTTCCGCGCGGCCGTCATCGCGCTAACGTTGGTGTTTACTCTGAGTGCCATCGTGTAGTGTCCCTCCTTGGGAACATGACCGAGCTATAGGTCCGCCGCCGCCTCCGTGCGGTGACGGTATCGCCGGCGAGGCCGGCGGTATGTATCGTCGTGAGCAAGCTCCCCCGGACCATGGCGGTCCGTGGCGGGGAGGGCGGGCGAGGTCCTGCGCGCGGACCTGCCCGAACCCTCCGTGACCCGCGCATGAGGTGCGCTGGAGCGCGGGGCCGCGCTTGGGCGGGTATGAAGACATCGCGTGGCCGCCCGGGCGCTGCTCGCGTCGGGGGACCATGCCTACATGGCCCCCGAGGGGTCGGCAGCCCCAAGGGAGGTCCTCTCCGATGGGCGCACGTGAAGGGTCCGTCACGCACGCGCTTCTCAGGCCCACAGCCGCTCATCAAGCTGGCGGCGAGTCGGCTGGGGCCCCCTGGCCCTCCTTCCGGTACTTGTGCTAGCGCGCAATGGAAGCTCTGTTGCTTCCGTGACCCTTCATCCATGATCTCTACACCCCTGACTCCTGGAGCTGGATCCGACCTAGGCCCCCACCTGTGGCCGGACCCGCGGTCTCCTGCCGCTCCGTTGTGCCTATCCGCGCGCCGCCACTAAGCAGCGGCCACGCGGCTGTGGCCAAGTTGTCGTGCTGGGCAGCGGACCCGCGTCCGCCGCCTGGCGCCGCGCGTCGATGGTCTCGCCGAGGACGCGATAGCCCTAGGCGAGCACCCGCGTCGCCGCCTCGCGCAGCTCCGGGCCGTGAGCGACCGCTACGGTCCACGGCCGGGCCTGGAGCCCCGCCCGGACCTCCTCGAGGACGCGGCTCAGGTCGGCCGGTCCGGAGGTAGCCCGATGGGCGTGCTCGACTGCATCCACGGCCTGGCGGGCCCGCTTCTGGGCCAGCTCCAGCCGGTCGGCACCCAGGCCGTGGCGCGCATCGGCCCGGGCCAGCCTGTGGCCAGCCGCGGCACCGAGGGCGAGCGGCCCCGTGCCCCTGTGCGCATGCATCGCCTCGACCCCGCTCTGGGGGTAGGCGCCTACCTTGGGAGGAGTGATCCTCATTGCCATCAGCTCCCGCTGGGTCCCGTGCCGGCGCCGCCGACACGGGCGATCAACACATGCATATCCCTCATCTGCGGCCGAGCCAGCGGCTCGGCGGTTTGTCGGGCCCACGGGGCGCTGTGCCTCGCGGGCGTCCACCTCGGGGAGAGTCCACGATCCCTCTCCCTCCCCTGAGCCGGCGCGCGTCGTCGTCGGCTCAAGGGAAGGAGCCCTGCCTCGTCGCTGATCGGTGATACCCGGGCCCCGGGAGGCAGGAGGTCACCGGGGCCCGGGCTGGTCCCCGGCAAGGCCGGGGACCGCACCGTCAGGGGGCTACTGGAGGAGCTGGAGGACCGACTGGGGCAGCACGTTGGCCTGAGCCAGCACGGCGGTGGCCGCCTGGACCAGCACCTGGTCGCGAGTGAACTCGACCGTCTGCTTGGCCATATCCAGATCGCGGATGCGGCTCTCCGATGCCAGCAGGTTCTCCTGGGTGATGTCGATGATGTTGATGGTGGAGTTGAGGCGGTTGATGTAGGCACCGATGCTCGCTCGGTACTCGGCCACCTCGACCACGGCGCGATCGATCTTCTGGACGGCCTCCTCGGCCGCTTCCTTGCTCACGACCAGCAGGTCATCGAGCTGCAGGCCGCCTCGGGTCACGGAGCCGATCCGCACCTCCAGCGACTGGCCGGGGTTGGCCCCGAGCTGGAGGCTAAGCGGGTTGTCGACGACGTGGAGGTGGGAGACCTCTTTGCCGAAGTCGGAGTAGTAGAGGAACTGCTTCCGCACCGAATCCCACTGGACCCGCACGTCGGCGCTCTGCTCGATCTTCACGTCCACGCCATCGATGATCGAGCGGAGAACGCTGTCATTGACTTTTTGGCGGCCGATGAGCCGGCTGGTGTGGGCGTCGTAGACGGTGACGTCCAGGGTGTTCTCCGTGGCCGACTTGACCTCGGCCCACGAGAACCCATCGATGAGCTGGTCGTTGCCTGAGAACCAGATGCGGCCATCGGGGCCGGGCACGGGCGACCGGAAGACCAGGGTACCCGCCAGGGCCTCATCGGTGCCGACGGTGGGATCGGTCACGAAGTTGGCGATGTTCCCGTCGACGCCCGAGGAGCTGAAGTCGCCGTCGACACCGAAGCCCAGGCCGCCCATCTCCGCCGAGGTGGCCATGATCCTGGACAGCTTGTCGGCTACCTCCTCCATGGTGGTGCTGGGCTGCAGCACCAGGTCGGCACGCCGGTTCCCCACGTAGACGGTGATCGTCTGGGAGCCGGTGTCGAAGAGAGAAATGCCCTCCTGGAAGCGGTCGACCCAAGTCAGCTCGGTTACGCGCTCGGCCAGCGTGGTCTCGAACAGGTTGAACTGAACGACACCCTCCTGGATGGCGGCATCGAAGTCACTGAAGCGGATGTCGCCGGTCCCCACATGGAAAGTGCCTTCGCCATCGAGCCAAGGCACCGACTGGGAGAAGTTCAGGCCCGCCATCGAGGCCGCCGCGGCGTTGGCGAAGGTCTGGGCTCCCACGCGGTTCACTTCCACCCCCGCTGCTCCCAGGTCGATACCGGCGGCCGCCTGCAGCGACCAGTCGAAGTTGTCGGCATTGATGTTGGCGGTGTTGCCGTCCTGGGCCGTGCGGAGGGTGCCGCTGGCCCCGTACTGGGCCGTGTTGTCGTACAGTAGGACGATCTGGTCGCCCACGGTTACCTTGTCACCATCGCTTCCCATCTGGATGGTGGTGTTGCCGTAGTCCGTCAGGTTCCCGTACCCTGCCCCCGCGATTAGATCGTTCGCTGCGATCCAGTCCGTGGTATCGAGTTCGAAATCCGACTGGGTTATCAGCTCACCGTCTCGGGAGAAGGCGGAGATCCGCAGGGATACCAACTGAGCCCCCGCGCCGAGACCGGAGTTGACGACCATGGTGTCGCCTTCGATGCTGTCGGGGGCCACGGCGCTGACCGTCTCATCAGCCCGCACGCCTGTGACCTCCATCAGCAGGTACGGCGCCGTCTGGGTGGTGTCGTTGTTGCTCAGCGCGCCACCCGTGGCTAGCGTGAAGTTTGTGTACACGCCGCCGAGGCTGAAGTCGGACACGCCGAACTGATCGGCCAGGGGCGCTGCTTGGTAGGAGCTCTGGAAGTCGCGGGACTTGTTGGGCGATCCGGGCGTGTTGTCCTCATCGGGCGCAACGGACCAATCCAGATCCTGCCACAGCGTGAAGTCCGAGGCATCCAGGAGCCGGCTGTTGGGGTTGGTGGCCAGATCGATGATACCGGTCATGCCTGGGTCGGGATCGGGAGCACCGGGAGCCGCGACATCGGAGCTGCGGATGTCTCGCGCCAGGCCTCGGTTGCCCTGGCGGTACTGCTCGCCCTCGACGACCCGGAAGATATCGGACTTCATGACGACGCCCTGACCGGGGGTCATCTGCTGCTCGAGCCGGTAGTTGCCCTCATCCACCGTCTCGCCGGTGATGATGGGGGTGAGCTTGGTGGTGTCCGTGGAGACGAGGGCCGAGCCCGTGCCATCGAGGAG
>WJIW01000236.1 GCA_014730065.1 Armatimonadia bacterium
CCGGCCGGTCCGCTCTCTCATGTACGGCCCTGTGGCATACTGTCAGCCGTCAACCCGGAGGGAGACCACGGATATGGGACGATGGGCGATTGCCGCTCTCACGCTTCTGCTCGCGACGCCGGTGGGCGCGCAGGAGGGCACCGAGCCACCGGGGCACGGTCCCGCGGCCCGGGCGATCAGCGAAGGGCTGGCGAAGCTGGGGCTGACCCCGGAGACGGGCCGGGTCGATCCGCGCCACGGGATGCTCTGGGGCCAGGATGCGTACAAGCTCGGCACCTATGACTTCATCCAGTCCGACCCCATCCTGGCCATGGAGTGGATGCGCCAAACCGGCCGAGGGCAAGTGGGGGCCGGGTCCAGCTCCCTCCGCGATGTGCTGGCCCAAGGGTCTCGGCTAGGCGATGGGCACGTCTACCGAGGCTGGCTCTTCGATCCATACGAGGAGCTCGCGGCGCGCCTGGAAGACGACCCTCACGGTGCGCTGGCGAACCTGCTTCGAGAGCTGCTCGAGACGGGCGCGGAGGAGCCGCCCGAGGTGGAGTTCCTCAGGGCGACGGTCGGCGATTGGCCCGAGCCCGTGGCGAGGGCCGTGGCTCGCCTCGTGGCGGGCGTGCTCAGCGCCGACGGATTCCTGGAGCTGGCCTTCCTGCCCCTGGAGGACCACGAGACGGAAGCACTGCTCAGCGATGCCGCCCGGTCCTGGCTGGGACAGGACGACGGCGCCGGATCCCCTGCGACGGACGCCATCGCTTGGCGCGCTCTGGGGCAGGTCGACCGCAACTCCCTTTGGGCGGGGGCTCAAGACCTGGCCCTCGCCGTGGACGCAGCAATGGCCGACCTTGCCGACCTCCAGGCGGAGCTGGGTGAGACCGTTCGCATCGCCACCCCCAAGGGCGACATCGTCGTCGCGGCGGAGGGCGATGACAAGCATGACTCACCGGCCCTCATCTTGATCGATCTGGGCGGCGACGACCGTTACTCCGTCGCCGGGTCCGCGAGCCCCGACCAGCCCTTCTCCATCACCATCGATGTGGCGGGCAACGACACCTACGAGACAGATGACCCTCTGAGCTTCGGCGCCGGCTTAGCGGGCTACGGCTTCCTCTGCGACATGGGAGGGTCCGACCGGTACCGGGGTGGGGTGGGGAGTCAGGGCGCCGGGATCTGCGGCATGGGTGTGCTGCTGGACGCCGCTGGCGATGACTCGTACGAGCTGGACCGCGTTGGCCAGGGCGCGGCCATGCTGGGATGCGGGGCTCTGGTCGACCGGGCGGGCGATGACCGCTACTACTGCTTCCGCGAGGCTCAGGCCTTCGCGAGCACGTATGGCGTGGGGCTCCTCACCGACCTGGCCGGCGCCGACGAGTACATCGCCGATGATGAGGACATCCGGAACCCCTCCCCCCAGACGCCCGAACACAACGCGTCGATGGCCCAGGGAGCCGCCTCGGGCGCGCGTCGGGACTACTCCACCGGCCACTCGGCGGCCGGTGGGTACGCGTGCCTCGCCGACGGCGGGGGCGATGACACGTACTCGGCGGGGCTCTTCGCCCACGGCGTCGGGTACTGGTACGGGATCGGGTTCCTGGCCGACCTCGGGGGCGACGATAGCTACCAAGGCGTGTGGTATAATCAGGCTAGCGCGGCCCACTTCGCCATCGGCCTGCTGTGGGATGCCGCCGGGGATGATCGCTACTCGGCGAGCCACAATATGGCCATCGGCGCGGGGCACGACTTCTCCCTCGGAATCCTGCTGGAGGACGGCGGAGACGACGAGTACCATGCGCCGAACCTATCCCTTGGTGGCGGGAACGCCAACGGGATGGGGTTGTTCGTGGATCACGGTGGCGCCGACGTGTATGCCGTGGAGCGGGCGACCACCTTGGGGCGTGCGAACCACGCCAGCCGGGGCAGTGTGCGCGACCTGCTCCTCAGCTTGGGTGTGTTCATCGACCTCGGCGGAGACGAGGACCAGTACCCCGAGAGCCATTCCTTCGCCCGAAACAACTCCCTGTGGACCCAGGCGGGAACGAATACCGAGCAGCCCGCGGACACCGAGTGCGGTGTCGGGATCGATCGCTGAGCGTGGAGGACCGAGCTTGACCGAGGAGATACGCAGGATCCGGAACTTCTGCATCGTGGCCCACATCGACCACGGCAAGTCGACCCTGGCTGACCGCCTCCTGGAGATGACCGGCCGAGTGGGCGATGGCAAGATGCGGGAGCAGTACCTGGACCAGATGGACCTGGAGCGGGAGCGGGGCATCACCATCAAGGCCAGCGCCGTGCGGCTCGAGCACAAGGGGCCCGATGGGGAAGTGTACATCCTCAATCTCATCGACACCCCCGGCCATGTGGACTTCAGCTATGAGGTCAGCCGGGCCCTGGCTGCCTGCGAGGCGGCCATTCTGGTGGTCGACGCGGCCCAAGGCGTGGAAGCCCAGACCGTCGCCAACTACCTCCTGGCCCTGGAGCATGACCTGGAGATCATCCCCGTCATCAACAAGATCGACCTGCCCAGCGCCCGGCCCGATGTGGTCAAGCAAGAGATCTTCGACGAGCTGGGTCTGCTACCCGATGATGCCTTGGCCGTGAGCGCCAAGACCGGCGAGGGCTGCCGAGAGGTGCTCGACGCCATCGTGGAGCGGGTGCCTCCGCCCAGGGGAGAGCCCGATGCCCGGCTGCGGGCCCTGGTGTTCGATTCCAAGTACGACCTCCATCAGGGCGTGATCGGCTTCATCCGCGTGGTCGACGGCTCCCTCACGGCCCGGGACCACATCAGACTCATGCAAGGCAAGCAGGTGCACGACGTAGAGCATGTGGGCATCTTCGATCCCGAGATGGTCCCGGTGGAGCGGCTCTCGACGGGCGATGTGGGCTACGTCTCGGCGGGCGTTAAGGACGTGCGCGACCTACGGGTCGGCGATACCGTTACTAGCTCGAAGGATCCCGCCACCGAGCCCCTTCCCGGTTACCGGGTCGTTAAGCCCGTGGTCTTCTGCGGCCTCTATCCCGTGGAGAACAAGGACCATGACGATCTGCGCGATGCCCTGGAGAAGCTCCAGCTCAACGACGCCGCCCTGACCTATGAGCGCGAGGCATCCGAGGCCCTGGGCTTCGGGTTCAGGGCCGGCTTCCTAGGTCTCCTGCACCTGGAGATCGTGCAGGAGCGGCTGGAGCGCGAGTTCGACCTGTCCCTCATCGCCACATGCCCGAACGTGGTCTATCGCGCCAACATGAGCGACGGCGAGATCCGGGTCATCGACAATCCCGCCGACTTCCCCGACCCCACCCACCTCGAGTCAATCGAGGAGCCCTATGTGAAGATGGTCGTCATGACCCCGGAGGACTACGTCGGGCCGTGCATGGACCTGTGCGAGACCCGGCGAGGCACCTTCGTGGACATGCGGTACGGCGAGAGCGGCCGGGTCTATATCACCTATGAGCTGCCCCTGGCCGAGGTCATCGTGGACTTCTTCGACTACCTCAAGTCTCGCACCCGAGGCTACGCCACCATGGATTACGAGATCCTGGGCTACCGGGAATCGGACATGGTGCGGCTGGACATCCTCATCAACGAGGAGCGGGTGGACGCCCTCACGGCGGTGGTCCACCGGACCCGAGCCTACGAGCGCGGCCGGGAGATCGTGGACCGCATGAAGGAAGTGCTCCCACGCCAGCAGTTCAAGGTGAAGATCCAGGCGGCCCTGAGCCGAAAGATCATCGCCGCCACGTCCATCGCTCCGTTCCGCAAGAACGTCACGTCCAAGTGTTACGGCGGTGACATCACCCGTAAGCGCAAGCTTCTGGAGCGGCAGAAGGAGGGCAAGAGGCGCCTGAAGATGGTCGGCTCGGTCGAGGTACCCCAGGAGGCCTTCATGGCCATCCTCAAGCGGGACGAGTAACGGTGACAGCCGCGGATTCCCTCGGCGTCTACATCCACATCCCCTTCTGCCTCCGCAAGTGCCCGTACTGCGATTTCTGCTCCATCGGATACGATCCCGGCATGGCCGACGCCTACACCGAGGCCATCTGCCAGGAGATGCGGGAGGCCGAGACGAGCGGCAGGCCAGCAGCGACCGTCTACCTCGGCGGCGGCACGCCGCCGACCCTGGGTGGCGAGCGTCTCGCCCGGATCCTGGCTCAAGTCAGCCGGATCCATGAGGTGGACCCGGCGGCCGAGATCACCGTGGAGGCGAACCCCGGCGTGCTGGACGAGGCGCTGGTCGATGCCCTCCTCGCCGCCGGCGTGAACCGTCTGTCCCTGGGCGTGCAGAGTTTCCACCCGTCCACGCTGACGGCCCTGGAGCGGATCCACGGGCCCGAGGAGGCGTGGGCAGCCGCCGAGATGGCAGCCAGGTTCTGCACATGGTCGCTCGATCTGATGTTCGGCGTGATGGGCCAGAGCCCCGAGGAGGCCGAGACGGATGCGGAGCGGGCGTTGTCGACGAGCACGCCCCATGTGGCGGCGTATTGCTTGACGGTGGAGGAGGGGACGGCCCTGCAGGAGCGGGTGGCTCGGGGCGGGGTGGATCTTCCATCGCCGGAGCTGCAGCGAGAGATGTTCGATGCCGTGGGCGGCGCTCTGGAGGCGGGTGGGCTGGAGCGGTACGAGGTCTCCAACTTCGCTCGCCCGGGCCACGAATCCAGGCACAACCGGGCCTACTGGCTGGGCAGGGAGTATGTGGGCTATGGCGCGGCCGCCCACTCGTGCCTGGGGAGTCAACGAAGCTGGAATGTCGCCGATCCGCGGGAGTACATCGAGCGCATCGCCCGGGGCCGGAGCCCCTCCAACGGCCGGGAGGTGCGCACGCCCCGGGCGCGCTTCCTCGAGGCGTTGATGCTGCGGCTCAGGACCCGGGAGGGCGTGGAGCTGGATGGGATATGCGGCCTCGCCGACGCGGCGGGGGAGACCGGTTTCCGTGAGCGCCTGGGCCGGCAGCTCGAGCTGGGCCTGGTATGCGAGGCCGGCGGCCGGCTGCGGCTCACGCCCGCGGGCCTTCCCCTGGCCGACTCGGTCATCCTCGCCCTAGCCTGACGGCTCCTCCTCGGGGCCGATCTCGACGGTGATCAGCACCGTGCTGATCTCGTTGGGTACCACCGTCTCCGGAGGACGGAGGCTCACGCTAGACTGGAACCGCTGCTTTCGGCCCTCGAGCTGGACCGGGTCCGTTGAGAGGGTGCCTCCCAGGGCCTCGAGGGCGGTGCGTGGCCCCGAGACCTCGACGGACTGGGGCTCCACAGTGTAGCCCTTCACCTCGTACCCCTCGGCGGGCTGCCCGGTGAACTCGGGGCGAACATCGACCCATGCGCTCATGGCCTCGGCGGGAAGCTGCACAAGAACCTGGGGCGGATCCACCTCGACCTGGGACAGGGATATGGGGAGCCCATCCTCGGTCACGGGCCTGACCGTGACCTCCTCCATGACCCGCTGGATCAGATCGAACTCCCGCACCACGGCCTCGACCCTGGTGATCCGCTCCACGATGGCCTTCTCGCCGCGCACGGTGACCCGATCGGGCAGGACGATGGGCTCAAGGGGATCCTCGGTGCTCTGACTCACCACACGCACATCGACGGGGACCATCTTCAGGTCCAGCATCCTGACGTTGTACGACACGCGCTCGGGGGTGATGCTGTCGACGGTAACGCCGGCGATGATGGGCGTGACCTCGACGGGCACCTCGCCCGATTCTCCCGCCATATCGGCGTACCGCACGCTGGCCCGGAGGGTCAGATCGCCCTCCTCGTAGACCCGGACATCCTCCCGCTGTCCGATCAGCGTCACGGTGACCTGCCTAGGCTCCAGGGTGGGCTCGGCGCTGACGCCCGGCTCGGTGCCCCGCACCGATACGTCCAGGGTGGTTCGGTAGGTCTCGACGGGGTTGTCAGCGATAGTGCGGGCCAGCCAGATGCCCATGCCCAGGAGTACGGCCAGGACAAGGCGTCCCACGGGGAACTGAGTGATCATCGTCCGGACATCCAGGCTCGGTGGGCGGGGCGTCGATTCGGTCTGGTCGTCACTGCTCATCGGTGGCCTCCTCCGCCGCGGGGCTGCGGTCGTTGCGCCG
>WJIW01000237.1 GCA_014730065.1 Armatimonadia bacterium
CCGAGAAGCAGGCCATCGCCTCGGAGCTATCACCTTGGCGGAAGGTCCTCATCGCCCGGCATCCCAACCGGCCCTACACTCTCGACTACGTCGCCCACATCTTCGACGACTTCGCCGAGCTGCATGGCGACCGGCGCTACGGTGATGACAAGAGCCTGGTCGGCGGGCCCGCCATGCTCGGCGAGCGTTCCGTGATGGTCATCGGCCACCAGAAGGGCCGTACGACGAAGGAGCGGCAGGAGCGGAACTTCGGCAGCTCCAACCCCGAGGCGTACCGGAAAGCCCAGCGGCTCCTCCAGATGGCCGAGCGGCTTGGGATGCCCGTCATCAGCTTCGTCGACACCCCCGCCGCCCAGTGCCTGTACGACGCCGAAGCCCGGGGCATCAGCGAGGCCATCGCCTCCACCCAGCTTCTCATGGGAGGGCTGCGGGTGCCCATTGTCGTCTGCGTCACCGGCGAGGGCGGCAGCGGTGGGGCCATCGGCATCGGGGTGGGCGATGTGGTCATGATGCTCGAGCATGCCATCTACTCGGTGATCCCGCCCGAGGGGTTCGCGGCCATCCTCTACAAGAACGCCGCGCCCGAGCAAGTCCAGCAGGCCGCATCGCTGCTGAAGCTGACGGCCCAGGACGCTCTGTCGCTGGGGGTCATCGACGAGATCATCCCCGAGCCCCTGGCGGGCGCTCATCACGACGGCGTCGCCATGGCCACCGACCTGAAGGCGGCTCTCCTTCGGCATCTCGAGCCCCTGCTGGATCTGTCGACCTCGGAGCTGGTCGACCGGCGGTACGCCAAGTTCCGGGCCATGGGGAAGTGGGAGGTACGGGAGGCCTAGCGCCCGTCAGCCCTGACTCCGGGACCGGGCGAGCTTCGCCGCCGCCTGTAGGGCTAGGCCGTAGCCGTACGTGCCCAGTCCCGAGACGATCCCCACACACGCCGCCCCCGTGATGGACTCGGACCGGAAACCCTCCCGGGCGTGGATGTTGCTCACATGGACCTCGATGGCCGGCACCTCGGCGGCCCGGAGGGCGTCGTGGATCGCCACGCTGGTATGGGTATAGCCGCCGGGATTGATGATCAGCGCGTCGTGGGAGCCGCGGCAGGCCTGGATGGCGTCGATGAGGGCGCCCTCGCTGTTGGATTGCACGAAGTCCACATCCACCCCAAGCTCGGCCGCCACCGCGCGAAGCTGCTCCTCCACTTCGCCCAGGGTCTCGCTGCCGTAGATCTGGCTCTCCCGCTGGCCCAGCATGTTCAGGTTGGGACCATTGATCACTCGTATCCGCACGCTACAGTCCTCCCTCGGCGCGAAGCACCGCCGTCTCCAGCAGGATCCCGCGCCACTCCCCCGCATCCATGGCACGAACGGCCAGGGGCTCGGCCTCGATGGCCTGGTTCCGTAGCAGTTGCTTCTCGGTAGGATCGGCGGCCGCCTCCGCCTCGATCCACAGCAGCCGTGCGGCCATTAGCCGCGCCTGGGACACGGTACTGGGCCGGAGCCCACGGGTGTTGAGGCTCATGGCGATGAGGGTGGCATCACCCTCGTATTGGTCGGCGAAGTTGGCGTGGAGCTTCTCGTAGGTTTCCAGGTACCGGGATACCGCCGCCATGCCAACGGGAAAGGCCGACGAGGCAGCCCCTTCTCGCTCGGCCAGAACGGCTTTCGGGTAGACGAACTCCAGGGAGAGCATCTCGGGCACGGCCTTGTACCGTCCGTAGGGCGAGCGCTCGAGGGCGAGCAGCTCCTCCATCCGGCGGCGAGCGGCGGAGGCGTCGGCCTTGGCGGCGTCAACCGTAGCCAAGCCAAGGATCGAGGTGGTGCGGTTTGGCTCCCGGGTCAGCGCAGTCTCGAAGTGTGGACCCGCCTGCTCGATTGCTCCGACGCGCACGAGGCAATCCGCCAGGGCCTCGTGGCTGACGGCCCGAGCGGGGTTCCGGTGGATGACCGGATCGAAAGCCGCGGGGAGGTTGGGCACCGCGGCGGGATCCATCGCCAGCTTCCGCCGCAGGGGCTCCGTGTCGAGGGGGTACCAGGCCAGGGCGCGATCGTAGTGCCGGGCGGCGGTAGCGCCGCGGCCCCCGGCTTCGGCCCGCCGACCCTCCCGAGCAGCATGGGCCGACACGGCGGTAGCGAGGGAGGCCGAGGTCACGATGACGCCGATGACCAGCGCGGCCACCCCTACCCAGCGCCTGGCTTGGCCGCCGCTCGGGCCGCGCCCGCCGAGGAGCTGAAGTCCGCCGATCAGGGCCAGCAGCGCGACCAGGGTCGGGCGAACCGTGAGATCCGATTCCAGCAGACCATGGGCCATGACGGCGAGGGTGCCGCAGGCGATGCCCAAGGGCAGAAGCCGCCTGACGGGATCGTCGGCATCTCGCGAGAGGCGCAGAGCCACGACCAAGGCCCACCCCAATCCCACGACCAATAGCAGGGCCGCCGGCAGTCCCGATTCCACCGCAGTGTGGAGGAGATCGTGATGGGCGTGGAGCGTGGGCCCGACCTCGGCCGTCGACGCGTGAGCGATGGGGTAGGTGCCCGGCCCCCAGCCCGCCAAGGGCCGGTCCAGGGCCGCTTCGCCCGCCGCTTTCCAGCAGTACAGCCGGAACATCAGGGAGTGGTTCACGGTGAAGGTGGTGACCAATCGGTTGCGCAGGGGCGGCAGGGCGAGGAGTAATGCGGCAAGGGCAAGCAGCCCCCCGCCGGCGACCTTGAGGCGCTTCATCGCCGGGCCCGGCATCGCCAAGAGCACCAGGGCGAACATGCCCAGCAGGAAGGACGCGATCCCCGCCCGGGACTGAGTAAGAGGCACGGCGCAGGCCATGATGAGCACGGCGAACCAGCCGAGCAGACGAAGGGCACGCTCCCTAGCCAGGAGGGCCAGCGTCACGGCAACGGGGGTCGTGAGAGCGAGGTAGCCCGCGAGGGCGTTGGGGTTACCGAATGTGCCGAAGGTGCGCCAGTCGTACGCGCCCAGGTAGATGGCGTTGCGCAGCCATTGGGTCAGGCCGGCGGTCGCGGCGATCACGCCCCCTGCGACCACGGCAACGGCCAGCCGCCGAGCGATCTCCGGCCGATCCTCGGAGCGGGCTGCCAGGGGCACCACGAAGGCGGCCGCGGCGGCGAGGAGCCGAGTCAGCTCGATCACGGTGTAGCCCAGATCGACGGTCACTACGGCGGCCACGGTGGCCATCGCGAGCCAGCCGAGTAACGGCAGCGCCGGCCGGGGATGGGTCAAGCTGAGCCGGCGCGCGCCCGACACGACCAGCGCCCCCGCCAGAACCCAGCAGAGCCCCAGCCCCGCATCGAGCAACCGC
>WJIW01000238.1 GCA_014730065.1 Armatimonadia bacterium
TGAGCAGGTCCATGGGCAGGCCCTCGGGCAGCTCGGGTAGGGCGGGCGCGGCCGCGGGGGGCTCCTGGGGCAGGGCCTCGGGGAGGGGCGGCAGGTCGAGGATCGGCGCCAGGAGCGGCCCGAGGGTGATCTCGCCGGCGGCCCACAGGATGTTCACCACACCCGGCTGGGCATACGCAGCGAGCAGCCCGCCGCCTTCGCCCGTAGACAGATGCAGCGCGGCTCGCCCACCGACGGTCATCTCGCCGTTCTCGTCGTCCAGGTCTCGTGAGACGTACTGCCCGACCTGGTGCAGCCCGCGGTCCTGGGCCCAAGCCTGGTAGTGATCCAGGTTCGCCTGCATGCCCTGGGGACCCGAGTCGGGTAGCTCGTACCGCCAGAAAGTCACCTCAGTGGTCTGCTCGAGGAGAACGTCCAGCACCTGGGAGATCTGTGCGCGAGTCGTCTCATCCTTGACCGCCACGAGCGCCAGGGGCTTGGTATCGTCGTTGAGGATGGCCCGGAGTTTGACCGTGGAGCCGTCGATGGCGGGGGGTGCGTCGTCCTGGGCCAGCGCCGCTGGGGGCGGCGCCAATGCACATACCGCGATCATCCCCAGGGTGATCAGTCTGAATGCGCTCATGCTGACGCCTCCCTTGCGGTCTTGTCCCGGCCCCCGTCGGGCTGAGGACGGGGCCCCAGCCCACAGCAGCCAACTATGCCCGCTTCCAGCGCGTGCCGTCGGCGGTGTCCTCGAGCAGCACGCCCTGATCTTCCAGGACGTCGCGGAGCTCATCGGCCTTCTGCCAATCCCGACGCTCGCGCGCCTCCTCGCGTTCCCGGATCATGCGCTCGATCTCCTCGTCGAGGATCTCCTCCTCGCCGGCATCGAGCACGTTCAAGATCTGGTCGAACTCCAGCATGGCATCTCTGACGGCCTCGATATCGCCCGAGGTGCAGGTCTTGTGCTGTAGGGCGATGTTCGCGGCCTTGACCAGGTCGAACATGGCGGCCAGGGCTTGAGGGGTCTGGAGGTCGTTGTACATGGCCTCGAAGAAGGCCTTGCGGGCTTCGCCGGCCTCCTCGGCCAGATCCGAAGGCTCGCCCTCCTCTGCCTTGGCGTCGGCGAGCCTCCGCATGAAGTCATGAAGCCCTTTGACGGTCTGGGTCGCTTGCTCCACGGCCTCGTTGGTGAAGTTGAGCTGGGTCCGGTTATGGGCCGAGGCCAGCAGGTACCGGAGGCCTACCGGGTCCAGGCCCCGGTCCAGCAGGTCCCTGAGCGTGAAGGTATTGCCCAGACTCTTGGCCATCTTCTGGGAGTCCATCAGGAGATGCTCGTGATGGATCCAGTACTTGACGAAGGGCTTGCCCGTGGCGCCCTCGGCCTGGGCGATCTCGTTCTCATGGTGGGGGAAGGCATTGTCCACGCCCCCGGTATGCATGTCGAAGCTCTCGCCCAGGTAGTGCATGGACATGGCCGAGCATTCGATGTGCCAGCCCGGGCGGCCCCTGCCGAGGGAGGTGTCCCACGCCACCTCGCCCTCCTTGTGGGCTTTCCAGAGGGCGAAGTCCCGGACGTCGTCTTTGCTGTACTCGTCCACCTCGACCCGGGCGCCGGCGCGCATGCCCGCGGTGTCGATGCGGGCCAGTCTGCCGTACTCGGGGAAGGAGGCGATGCGGAAGTAGTAGCTTCCATCACTCTGGTAGGCGTGGCCGCGGTCGATGAGCTTCTGGACCATGTCGACCATCTGGTCCACATGCTCGGTGGCGGCGCAGACCACATCGGGATCCTGGATGCGCAGGGTCGCCAGGTCCTCGAAGAAGGCCTTTGTGTAAGGCGCCGTATACTCGCGGATCGCGTCCAGTCCACCCGGCGCGGCGTTGATGATCTTGTCATCCACATCGGTGACATTCATCACGTGGGTGACGTTCAGGCCGGCATGCCGGAGCGTCCGGACCAGGATGTCATCACACACGTACTTCCGGAGGTTCCCGATGTGGGCGAAGTCGTAGACCGTGGGGCCGCAGCAGTAGATCCTCAAGTGGCCCGGCTCCAAGGGCTCGATGACATCGATGGCGCGGCTCATGGTGTTGTAGAGTCGAACGGTGGGCACGGTGGCATTCCCCTCTCACTTGCGTCCACCGCCTCGATTATAGCGCACGGCGGCGGGAGCGGGGCCATGATACGATAGGAGGTGCTGGCTGGCTGCGCGGCACATAGATGATATAGCGGCGCCGGACAGGGTTCCGGCCCGAGGACATCCTGGCGTGGGCCTGCGCGGATTCACCGAGGCAGAGGTGGACGGGGGGAGGTGAACCGTATGCGCGGAGTGCTCCTGACTCTAGCGGGTATCCTGGCGATCGGCAGCATTGCCATCGGCCTGATGGGCTGCTCGGGCAAGGCCGATCCCGATGACGCTCCTCCTATCGCGACTTCCGGAGTTGACGAAGGCAAGCTGCCCGAGCCCGGCGATTCGGCGGGTGAGGACGAGTAGGCTGGTCTGTGGGGGGCGGCGCCATGGCGCGCTACAGCGGTGGGTCATCTGCGTGAGGAGGCGAATGCGCTGATGATGCACGGCAAGAGAGGTTTCACTCTCATTGAGCTGCTGGTTGTCATAGCGATTATTGCGATCCTAGCTGCGATCCTCTTTCCGGTCTTCGCCAAGGCCCGGGAGAAGGCTCGCCAGACCTCGTGCATGAGCAACATGCGCCAGCTCGGCACCGGTCTTCTCTCCTATATCCAGGACTACGACGGACGCTATCCCGACTCCCGTGTCATGCCGAGTTACGCGGGTATGCCGCCCGGCTACCTAGGCGGCTGGCATATCACCGAGTACGCCATCCGGCTCTAACGGGATAACACCCAGAATGAGCTCTGGGGCTGGGCCATGGTCACCAACCCCTATGTGAAGAATGAGCAGATCTTCCGCTGCCCCTCCGATGCCGAGGCCGCTCGCTGGGTCGCATGGGATCTCCGGGGCTCCTACTACTGGCGCCATGCGCTGGATGCCTATTGCGTCTCGGTGGACTCGTCCGTCAAGGACGCGGTCGTTCGACGCCCCGCCCAGATCGCGTGCCTCGTCGAGGAGGCATGGCATTGGGGCGGCCAGAGCCCTTGGTGCTGGAACGCGGGCGATGACGAGGCCACCAAACAGTCGAACGCGACCTTCATGGACGGCCACGCCAAGGTGCTGAACGTCCCGCGGGTCAGCGCGATCGGCGTGCCCTACTATGACCTGAACTGGTTCTTCTACAACCACAACTGGCATCTGCCGAGTGATCCGGTGGATATCCAGTAGCCAGGCAGCATGCTCCAACCAGCGGACCCCGTCCTTTCCGGGGTCCGCTCGCTTGTACCGGTCTCGCCCAACCAGGGGTCTGGGTGAGCTTGGGCGAACCCGAGCCACCACCTCGATGGCCGGAGATGATGCCCCTATGCGATTCGGAGTCTGCGCCGGACTGGACAAGGCGGCCGCCGCCGCCGAAGCGGGCTGGGATTTCCTGGAGGTGGGTGTGGGCACATTCGTGCCCGCGGAGCCCGATAGCGAATACGCCCCCGTCAGCGACCAGATCGCCGGACTGCCCCTACCCGTGGAGGCCGCCAACTGCTTCATACCGGGTGAGCACCGCCTGACGGGGCCCGATGTGGACTTGGACGCCGTTCTCGCCTACGTGGATGTGGCCATGGCTCGCATGTCGGCGGCGGGGCTGAAGGTCGTGGTGCTGGGAAGCGGCGGGGCGCGGAATCTCAGGGACGATTGGCCGCTAGAGGAGGGCCTGGAGCAGCTCGCCACCTTCCTCTCGGGTGCTGCGCCCCTGGCCAGCAATGCGGGGATGACCATCGCCGTCGAGCCGCTGCGAAGGGCCGAGTCCAACATCATCAACCGCGTCTCCGAGGCCGCGGACCTGTGCAAGCGCGTCGGGCATTCCGCGGTGCGGCCGCTCGCCGACTTCTTCCACATGACCGAGGATGGCGAGCCACCTAGCGAGGCCGGCAAGTACGCCTCCCAGCTCGCCCATGTCCACGTTGCCGATACCGGCCGAGTGCCGCCGGGCGAGGGACAAGCCGATTTCGCGGGGTTCTTCCGGGCACTGGCCGAGGGTGGCTACAGCGGACGGGTGTCGGTCGAGTGCGGCTGGGAGGATCTCGGGGGACAGCAGGCTCTCGCCCTGCAGACGCTTCGGGCCGCTTGGCCCGCGGACTAGGCGGCGCCCATGGGCAGCATCGGAGATTTGGGCGAGGACGCCCTCATTCGGCGGCTGGCGGGGATCCTGGGTGAGCCGAGTGAGCCGGTCACGAGAGGCATCGGCGACGACTGCGCGGTCCTCCGGCTGGGCGACCGGCATCTTCTCTATGCCACCGATACCATGGTGGAGGGCACCCACTTCCTGACCGAGCCCGAGTCGCCCCTGACCGACCTCGAGGCCGCCGGCTGGCGGCTCGGAGCGAGCAATCTCTCGGACATCGCGGCGATGGGAGGGGCGCCCATGGCGGGCGTGATCAGCACCGCCCTCCCGCCGGAGTGGCCCGTGGCCCATGTTGAGAGCGTCTATGGGGGACTGACCGAGGTGGCGGGCCGGTACGGCTTAGCCCTCTGCGGCGGCGACGTGGTCCGCACCCGCGGGCCGGTGGTGCTGTCCCTCGCCGTGTTGGGTGAGTCCAGTGGCCCGCCGGCACTTCGCACGGGGGCCCGGCCCGGCGACCTGCTCGCCGTCACGGGTAGCCTGGGTGAGGCGGCCGCGTACCTCGACGCGGTCCAGCACGGCCACACCTGCCCCGAAGCTCTGCGCCGGCGAGCCTTGCGGCCGCGGCCGAGGCTGGAGTGGGGACAGGCCTTGCGTGGCCACGTGACCGCCATGATGGACCTCTCGGACGGTCTCGCCACAGATCTCCCGAGACTCGCTGGGGCAAGCGGAGTTGGGGTCCTGGTGCGCCAGAGCGACCTGCCCGTCTCCGATGAGCTGGTGACGGCCGTAGGCCATCGGCAGGAGGCCCAGCGGGCCGCCCTATCCGGGGGGGAGGAGTATGAGCTGCTGGTGGCCATCGCCCCGACGCAGCTCGATGCCGCGCAGGAGGCGGCGCCGATCACCGTCATCGGCGAGGTCACCGACGGGCCGTCGGGGGTGTGCGTCAGGACCTGCGAGGGGGAGGTCCGCAGTCTCGACGCCTTCGGGGGCTGGCGGCACTTCGGATGAGACTCGGTCGCTCTAGACCGGCCCCGGCCGGTACCAGCTCCCGCGGAAGGCGGGCAGCCAAGGGGGCTTGGGGCGGTCCAGCTCTTCCTCCGAGTCCTCGTCGCCCTCGGTCGCGCCGAAGCCCTCGGTGGGTGTGCCCTCGCTACCTAGGCGATGGGCCTGCTGCTCGTGGCGGTGCAGCGCATCGCCCGCGAAGGTCCCGATGAGGCTCGCCAGGGCGTAGATGATCAGCACATTGAAGAAGAGCAGAAAGAGGACGTCCCAGGCGATGGTCAGGGCCGTCAGGTCGGGGAACAGCGTGTAGGCCAGGCCCAGCAGTGCGGCGAGTACGATTGGGAGCCAGAGAGCCGGACGCCGGAAGAGAGCGGCCCACGCCGCGGTCAGGAGCACCACCCCGATGGCGAGCGATCCGATGACGTAGATCACGAAGGGCTCTCGCAAGGCGATGTTCTCGTTCATGTGCCTTCTCCTCTCTCGAGGGGCGGTGCCCACGAGCGTCAGTTGAGCCCCACTTCCTCCCGACCCCTATCGGGGCCTCCTGGATCCTAGCCTGTCCGCCGCTCCGCCGTCGCCGGCCGGGCGAGAGCGGGGCCGCTGCCGACCCCGCCCATGAGCTGCCTCCGCAGTGTGCGTCGGCCCACCGGCCTGGGGCCTCCTCACCGAGCATCCCTCACCAGTCGCACCATGTTGTAGACCCGGACCGCGTCACCCTGGGGCCCGTGGGCGTAGGGTAGGGTTGCTGGATCGCCCTGTTTGGGATCACTACGCTGAGCGCCTGCACCATGGACATCGGTCCAGCCGTGGCCCAGGTACCCCATGGCCCGCCCGAAGGCCACGTAGCAGCCGTTGCCACCAGGGTTTGGCCCGTCAAGGTGGGTCGTGCTCGTCCAGTAGCACGCGAAATCGCCGTAGCCGTCCTCCGCGGTGATTGGCGTGCACTCGAAGACGGGATCGATGGCTGGCTGGCCATCGTGGGCCGGTGCGTGGCTGTAGTCCACCAGGCTCTGCAGCTCCTTGGCGTTGGGCAGGCGCCAGTCGGAGTGACCCGCCAGCTCGAAGCCATCGGCCCAGGCCAGGGCCTCCCGCCAGTCCATCCGCCCGTCGCCCCATTGGCCGGCCTCGAAGCCGCCACTGTCCTGCTGGGTCCACATGAGCCCCGTGGCCCGGTCGGTAACGGTGCCGTCGCCATTGTCCACAAGGTCGTTCTGGCCGTAGCTCTCGCCGCCTCGGACGTAGATGCAGAAGAACAGCTTGTTGTCCTTGGGGTAGCCCTTGATCCGCCCGTCGGCGAAGTTCACGCCGAACATGGTGGCATTGCCCCACATGGTGGTGGACCGGTAGATGGTACTCGTTGCCCACTGGGAGTCGATGGCCCGCTCGCCCTGGGACGCGTCGCCATAGGAGAAATGGAAGTAGTCGGTGTCGATGAAGGGCACCATCGCGCTCGGGCCGCACTGACCGGTGAACAGTATCAAGGAGTACAGCTCCTTGACGGTAGGGAGCCGCCAGTCGGTGTAGCCAGCCAGCTCGAAGTCATCGGCGGCCGCCGCGGCCTGGGCCCAGGTCACCTTCTCGCCCGGGTCCTGCTGCCACATCAGCCCGGTCACGAGATCGGTGACGGTCCCATCGCCGTTATCGCGGTACCGGGGCTGGTTGCCCTCGTGCTGGGCGTCCTGGCCGTAGTAGTCCTGGCCCTCGGCTGTTGGGTCCATCAGGCCATTGGCCGAGTAGCACTGGGTCTGGCCCGTGTCGACGATGGGGTAGGACAGGGTAGTGACGATGTCGCCATTGCCCTCATCATTGCCGTCGTCGCCGTTCTCGTCCTCGCCGGGACCGGGTGCCGGGCCATTGTCGTCGCCAGACGGCTCGCCGGACTGGTCATCGCCCGGCTGCTCCTCGGCGGGCGTCCCCTCGTTGCCTCCGCCGTCATCCACGGTGGGTGCTTCCTGATCGGTTCCCGGATCCACGGGTATCGCGCCCCCAACACAGCCGGCGCCGAGGGTGACCGCAAGGGCTAGCAGTATCATCAGAGTGGTCCTCATCTCGTATCCTCCCTCTCGCGTGGCCGTCCCCCGCCCGGCCCCCCGGATCGGGGAGCCGGGCTCTGCCGCGCACTCGCTACTCCTCGCCGGCTCCGGGACGCTGGCCTCGCTCTGGGCGGGGCAGGTCGGTCTCGGCGACGAGCTGGAGGGTGTTGCCATCGAGCTTCAGGAGCTTGGGGCCGCTGAGAACGTAGACGGCGCCGCCGTCGGCGGAGATGGCCGCTGAGCCGCCGCCCCGCATGCCCGGGCCGCCCTGACCACCGGGGCCCACCATGCCGGGGCCCGTACCGCCCGCTCCGCCGCGAGGTCCACCGAAGCCCTGAGCCAGGACCGCGGCACCCGCCAGGGTCACCAGAATGGAGATCACTAGAAGCGCTACGCCATAGCGTCTGGTCATCGAGATCACCCAACTCTCTCTTCAGGTTGTCGACGGGCCCGATGTCTCTCTCCGGCTCGTCGATGGTTTGATGCTACCCAGCCCCCATGACAAGGCGTGGTGGCGATCCATGACAGAGTTGTAATGGCAGCCGGGGTCTCGCCGGGTTACTCTGTGGCCAGCGAAGACGGGAGGTCGAGGCCATGCGGATACTCTTTGTCGAGGATGATGAGAAGATCGCCCGGTTCGTAAGCAAGGGCCTCGAGGAGGAGGGCTTTGAGGTCGTGCATGTGGCCGATGGCGATGACGGGTACGACTTGGCGCGAACCCAGTCCTTCGCCGCCCTGGTGCTCGACATCATGGTCCCCGGCCGAGACGGCCTGAGCATCCTGGGCCGGTTGCGTAAGAAGGGCGACAATGTGCCCGTGGTCCTCGTCACCGCCCGCACGGAGCTGGATGAGAGGGTCGAGGGCCTGGAGCTGGGCGCCGACGACTACATCAGCAAGCCCTTCTATGTGGAGGAGCTGGTGGCCCGGCTGCGATCGGTGCTCCGCCGCTCCAAGGGCGAGGGGCACAGCGTCCTGCAGGTCGGTGACCTGACGGTGGATGTGATGACTCGGGAAGTAAGTCGCTCAGGCGAGTCCATCGAGCTTACGGCCCGGGAGTATTCGCTGCTTACCTTCCTGATGCGCTCCCCCGGCCACGTCCGCACCCGAACCCAGATCCTGGAGCACGTGTGGGGGTACGACTTCGATCCCGGCAGCAATCTCGTGGATGTCTACATCCAGCGCGTGCGGAAGAAGATAGACACGGGCGGCGGGCCGAGTCTGATCGAGACCGTCCGGGGAGTGGGATACAAGATGCGTACGGGCGGGGGATAGAACATGCGCCGCCTCTCCATCCGAGGCAGGTTGGTGCTCACGTCCGCGGCGCTATCGGCGGTGGTGCTGACCGTGCTCGCGGGCACCGCGTGGGTTCTCATGTCCCGTATGAGTTTGGCCCGGCTGGACGGCATCATCGCTGGCCACTTGACGCGCCAGCCGGAGCCTGGGGCCGGCCCCGAGCGGTGGAGGCATCTCGACGATTCGCTCAACTCCAGCGAGGGCGAGGACGGTCCACCGGTCGCGATCTTGAGGGTGAGGTCCGCCCCCGGCCGTCTGCTCTACGAGTCGGATCACTGGCCCGACTCCCTCGGTGCCAACCGCCTCCCGCCCGCCCCTCCGAA
>WJIW01000239.1 GCA_014730065.1 Armatimonadia bacterium
ATGTCCTTCGCGAGGGTCTCGCGCCAGGCTTCGATCTCGGCCAGGAACTCCTGGTCGACGGTCTGGGTGCCGCGCTTGCGCTTGGCCCCCTCGGCGTACCGGTCGAAGGCCCCCTTGAAGATAGCCTCCTTGGAGAAGATCCAGTAGATGTCATCGATGCGGTCGAGGTAGTCGGTGTAGCTGAGGTAGTCGACCCGGGCGACCTCAGCGCCTTCGGTGGGCTTCGGACGCTGGGCGCACTCGTAGACAGCCAGCTCCTCGAAGTCGGTCAGTGCCGAGATGGGCAGATGGGCGCTCCATCCGTAGCGGCGGAGCTGGTAAGCGGGGGCGGGGTCACCCTTCAGGCTGACGGATGGCTTCTTGGCCTCCACGAAGAACATCCGGCGTCCACCCACGCGGAAGCAGTAGTCGGGTGCTCGCAGGTCCCTGCCGACGCGGATGGCGTCCTCGTGGATCACCTCGCGGTACGGCTCGGCGTACCCCTGCTCGTTGGCGACATCCCAGCCCAGGGCGCTGAAGAAGGGGTCGATGAAGTCGCGCCGTGCCTCGGTCTCGTTGTAGCTGGAGCTGGCGTAGTAGTCGGCTTGGCCGGCGTAGCGCTCGACCAGCGCCTCCACCATGCGCTTGGTCTCGTCGGGCGCAGGTATGCGCTCGATGGGGCCCTTGTCTGCCATCGTGATTCCCCTAGGTTAGGTAGACCAGCAGCGGGGAGTGTTCGACAGCCGCCGCGCCGGCTCCTACGCTGAGGCTAGTCCCCGGCTGGCCCCCCGCCGCACTCACCCCTTCGCCACCAGCCCCTCGATCGCGTCCCCTACCCTCCGGCGCACCTCGCGGACGCGGGTGGGGTCTGGGAGTACCTCCGAGGAGCGGAGGCCGCCGGCATTGGGGATGGGGACCAGCGCCTCGGCGGCAGCCAGCGCGTCGCGGCCGGCCCGAGCCGCGGGCGAATCGGGGTCGGCGGCAGCGAGCAGGTCCCGAAGCAGGAACAGGCACTCGGCATCCTCCAGGCCTTCCCGCACCTGCTCCATCCGGATGCTCGAGAGGGGGCCCGTCACCCCATACCGCTGGCCCGGGTAGGCCAGGTAGCCGTCGCCGTTGGGGTAGCGGACATAGTAGAAGTCCTCGCCCTCGTTCGACTGGCGGATGAACCGGTGGGTCGCCCACTCGTACGGATCGAAGGTCCACCACGACACGCCCCAAAACTCGTAGCCCCGGGTCCCGTACCGGAAGGCGTAGTAGGGCAGCAGCCGCTCCACGGCACACCAGGGCGTATCGATGCACATCTGGCCATCGGTAGTGAACAGGATCTCGTCGCCCGCCTCGACACGCTCGTCCATCGTCTCGACGGGAAACACGCCGTAGTGGCCCGCGCCCCAGAGACTGATGGCTTGGTTCAGCCCCTCATGATGCCACCAGGTGCTGGAGTACCGCGGGACATCGGGCGCGATCTCCTCGAACACCTGGCAGAATCGGCTGAGCCGGTCCACCACTCCCTCGGTGTAGGTGTGGGGCTCATCGGAGACGTAGTGGATGATCCGGTCCCGCCACCCGCGCTCTTCCAGGTGGTCCAGGAACAGGCCGTACGCCTCGGTGATCGTCTCGTGCCACTGGGGCGTGAAGGGCTCGGTGCCCAGGAAGGGCCGCACGGGGTAGGCCCAGCCGAAGCCGTAGAAGATCCATGGCGTATAGAGGCTGTTCATGCCCAGCTCGTCGAGACACAAGGCGGCCCAGCGGTCGAACTCGGTAGCGTCCATGGTGACCCGGCCGTCCTCCAGGGCGAAGACGGGGGCGGGAACTATATCGACGCACGCCCGGTGGTCCGCCATAAAGCGGTGCCACGCCTCGCGGGAAGCGTCCACGGGTGGCGGCAGATGGGCCGGGCCGCCCGGGCCCTGGCGCAGATCGAGAATCGCCGTTAGCTGGGTGCTCTCCGGTAGCTCGAAGCTGCGCACATGGACGATCAGCGGCAGCTCCAGCGTCTCGGCGTCGGTGGCCAGGCGCACCCGGCCTTCGTAACGGCCGGGCGCCGCATTCCCTGGCACTCGCACGGTGAGCCATATGGGCTGGGCTCCTCCGGTGGCGTCGATCTCCTCGCCGTCACCCACCGGCACCAGCGGATCTGGCCACAGTCCGGCCCAGCCGTCCGCTCGGGGCGGGCCCGTGGGGATGCGGCGAGCGTGGGCCGGAACGTCGGCCCGGTAGTAGCCCGACGGGTAATCCACCTTCACGTATCCGACGCGGTCGATGCTCACGTCCAGCAGCTCGTCGCCTTCGCCGCTGACCGGCGGGTCCACCTGAACCGAGCAGGGGCTTCCGCCGTGGACGACGATCTGTGCGGATTCCGCCTCCCCTCGGGCAACCCACAGCTCCCCATCATACGTGCCGGGCTCGAAGGCGTCCGATGGGAAGACCTTGACTAGGGGATCCACGTAGGAGGCCTGGAGGCCGGGTGGGGCGGCGGGCGGGTCGGGGGCCACGGGCTGGGCGCGCACGACCTCGGCGAGGACCACATCGTCGTACCGGATCTCGCCCCACGTGTTCGTGGTGAGGTGGAGGTCGATGGTCTTCGCCGCCGCGGGCGCCGCGAAGCTCGCGCCGAGCCACTGCCAGTCCTCATTCGGCCCCACGCTCCGGCTCGTGGAGACGAACTCCAGCACCTCGCCTTGGGCATCCTTGAGATGGGCGTGAAGATCGACCGTGCCGCCCAGCTCGCCGGTCTTCACCATGGCTCCGTAGAGGTAGCGGGCGCCCTGCCGAACAGCGATGTCCGCCTGGATGGCGCCCAGCCATTCATCGGCCCGAGCTTCGGGCACGTGGACCACGAGCTGGCCATCGTCCAGGGCGACGGTATGGCCCCGCTCGGATCGGGATCCGCCCCATGCCTCGAGGTCGGCCGGCGAATCGAGCGGCCCGCCGCGGCACAGGTTCGCATCGGTGGAGGTGATGGCCGATGGCGGCGCGGCCGGATCGCCGGTGGGATCCAGGTCGAGGAGCACCCGGCTACGTGCCGGTAGCTGCAAGGGGAAGAAGCGCACCGTGCCGCTGCCGAATCCATCGACGGCCGGGCCCGCACCCAGGCGGGCCGTATAGCCTTCCTCCATCCTCCGCTCGATGCCATCGAAGTCGCCGCTGCAGCGGGCCCGGCGCAGGATGGGCTCGCGCAGGTCCACCTCGATCAGAACGGCGCCGCGGGCGTCGGCAGTGGTGTTCCAAGCGACGGCGTCGCTGCCATCGCCGTGCCTCTCCAGCGCCAGCTCCTCGGTCTCGCCGATGGCCACCCGGCCGGCGAGTGTTTGCTCGGCGGCTAGACGGATGTCGTCGTAGTAGCAGGTTCCCGTGCCGTACAGAACGGTCCCGACGGTGGCGTGATCGGCGCCCGCGGGTGCGGCGAACTCCCACGCAACGCGCTGCCACTCGTCGCTGGTGGGATCCACGGGCTCCAGGTGGTTGAGGGCCATCTCGCCATCGTTGAACACATGCACGAACAGCCCCACCTGGCCATCGGCGCCATCGGGCCGCACCCAGCCCTCCAGGCGGTAGGTGGCTCCCGGCCTGACGGGTATCTCAGTCTGAGCATACTTAACCCATCGCGGCGGCGAGCCCTCATCCACGGTGCACCGGGCCGCGACCGAGCCGCCTCTGCCCTCCCCCGGGGCCAGGTCCATGGCGTAGCCGGGGCCGCTCTCCTGCTCCATCCAGCCGGCTAGGCCGGGCTGCTCGAAGTCGCTGTTGGACAGCCCTGTGGGCAGATACTCGGGCGGCGCCCAGGCTTCTTCGCTGCCCCAGTACACCCACACCCGCGCCGTCTCGCCGGCCTGGCACGTGCCGGGCACGACTAGCCTGTGGCCGGGCACCAGAGACCCCTCGGTCAGGGGCACTCCGCCGTCGCCCAGCACCGTCCAGAGCAGCTCCATGCCATCGTCATCGGTGACTCGGATGCTCTCGATCCGGGCGCCCGCGAGGGGGAGTCGGCCGTCGCCATCGCCGAGGGGCAGGTCGATGGGCACACCAATCAGGTCGGCGTCGGCGGGCGCGGTGATCTCTGCGGGCACCCGGCGCTCGTGGGGCTCGAAGGAGTAGGACAGCAGCGTGGGCCAGTCGCCGGGCGCGGCGATGAGTGAGGTGAGCAGGACAAGGATCATGGATGGCCTCCCCTTGGCAATGGAAGCCAGTTCGCCGATGGGTGGGACTCACCTGTGTCGCTACCTCAGCCGGTTCAGGTCGCCCGCTTTGAGGCCGGAGTCCTGGAGGGAGGTGTAGACGGCGGAATCGCCGCGCTCGTAGAGGGCGAGGCGTCTCCTACCCGCCGTAGGGCCCGAGAAACCTCTCGCCGTCGTAGTGGATCATGTGTTCGGGGTCCTCGGCGATCCATACCTCAGTCTCCCAGGCAATGTCCGCCGCATAGGCACGAAACGCATCG
>WJIW01000240.1 GCA_014730065.1 Armatimonadia bacterium
GCCTGGATCTCACCTCCGAGGACCTGATGCCCTTGGCGCGTGAGGTGGCCGCTCGCGCCGAGGACGGCGGCGACGAGTCGGGCCTCTCGGCCGACGCCTTGCTGTTGATGCGCAAGGGACCGTCGGCCCTCGAAGGCGTGCAGGGCCTGACCGTCATCGCATTCAAGACCCCCGACGCCGAGTCGGCCGATAGGGTCATCGGCGCCGCGCGGGAGTATGCTGCCCTCAATGAATGGACGACCCTGATGGAGATGAGCTCGGGCGGCGTCGAAGGTGAGCTGCTGGCCAAGCTCGGCGACGACGGCGGCATCCTCATCGTCGGCAAGCGCAAGGATGCCACCGCGCTCATCATCACCCAGGGCGCGCCCGACCTGACCGCCCTCGTGGCGGGACTCTCCTAGTCCGTTCTCCATCGGCTCCATCCGGAAGGAGATCCATCACTATGACGTACCGACGCACACCGGCACTCCTGGCCGGACTGGCGCTTACGATAGTCGCGGCCGCCTGCGTGCCGGCCTTGGCCGCAGACCCCGAGGGGTGGCCTCCGCCACCACCTCAGAACGACCGCAAGCTCAGCACCGATCTCGATGACTGGAAGTACAGCCTCTTCGACGACCTGCTCATCGATGATGAGCGCGTCGAGCGGGCCATCGGCTACGTTGTCGACCTACCCGGCGACCCCAAGCTCCGGATGTACGATCTCGAGGGCGATGACAAGCCCACCGCCCATGACATCAAAGGCTTCTATCTCGGCTGGGCCGCGGAGCATGGGTACCGCATGCTCGTGGAGTCGTGGAACTCCGAGCGCGATGGAGTCACCGGCCTACTGCACAAGCCCGGCGAGGACGGCGGGATCTTCATCTACCAGTGCGAGGGTGACGAGGTACTGTGGCTGTGGGATGAGGGCCATCCCCCCATCGGGCCACTCTTCGCCGCCTGGTTCGACTTCCCCAAGGTGAAGGCCACCGACGACGCCCCCGACGGCCCGCGTCCCTGGCGAACTCGGAACGACCTGCCCCAGATCTACAAGGACAGCATGAGCCTACGGGTCGAGCTGGACCGGTGGGAGATCGAGTCCATCGCCACCGACCTGGAGCAGGCGGCCGAGGTCTCCGATGAGCACAAGAGCCTGCATTACCTGCTGGTGGCCGCCCCCGAGCTACTGGAGACGGTGCGACATGTGTGGTTCCTGTCCTACGAGACGGGCTCGGAGGAAGCACTCCGCCAAGAGGTCGCCCCCTGGGTCGACTGGGCCGAGAGGAACGAGCTTCGCTCCGTCGCCGAGGGCGAGATGAACGAGATCGAGTTCGAGTTCTTCATCCGCTCGGGCGCCGACGGCGGCCTGCTCCTGGTGATGGAGGAGGGAACCAAAGTCGACCTACTGGTCTTCGACGGCGGGCCCCACATGGAAGCGGTCAGCGACATCCTCGATGTGGCCATCAAGGCCAGCCAGGCGGAGGAGTAGGCATTGACCGGCGAAACCGGAGGGCCGCTCGCCACCACCCGAGCGGTCCTCTTCGACTTGTTCGGGACCCTACTCATCTACGGCGACATGACCCGGGCGTGGGGGGCGTGGCTTGAGACGCTCCATCGGTTCCTGCTCGGCGAGGGCCTCACGGCGGACCTGGAAGAGTTCGAGGCCGCCACCAAGGGGTTCTTCAGCAAGCCCGAGCCCGAGCTGAATGCCCCCGGCGACACGGTGTTCGATCGCCGACTCATCGCCCTGGCCTCGGAGCTGGGGCTCGCCCTGACGCCCGATGCCGCGGCGCGCATCCGCCGGCCAGCCATCGATGCGTGGATGGTCTACGTCACCCTGGATCCCGAGGCGCCCGCACTGCTTCGGGAGCTCTCGCGGACCCACAAGGTCGCTCTGGTCTCCAACTTCGATGCCGCCGAGCCCGTGGTGCGCATCCTGGAGGAGCAGCACCTGACTCCCTTCTTCGATGTGATCGCCGTCTCCGATGCCGTGGGGAGCAAGAAGCCCTCTCCCGAGATCTTCCACTGGACCCTGGAGAGGCTCGGCGTGGAGCCCGAGGAGGCCGTCCACGTGGGCGATATGGAGGATGACATCGACGGCGCCCGGGCCGCGGGCATCCAGCCGGTGCTCATCGAGCGCTGGGATCCGGGTGAGAACCCCGTCGACTACCACTACGACGGCGAGCCGCCCGTGGGTAGCGCCGCCCACCGAGCCAAGGCCGGGCCCGACGGGCTAATCCACATCAAGAGCCTGGCCGAGCTGCGGGAGCTGCTCCGCCGGGGCTGACGCCCCTTGCCGGCCGCCCTGGACCACATGCGCGTATACCGATATAATCGAACCTCTTAGGGGTGGATCGCCGCCCCTTCATCCGATCCACTGGCGGCCCGGCGGGCCGCCCCTCATTGGGAGGCAGTTGTCACATGACACGCACCGTACTGATAGGCCTTTCCGTGCTCCTTCTCGCTCTCGGTCTCGCCCTCGCGGGCTGCGGCGGCGGAGACGACACGGGCGGAGACGACGAGACGGCCATGGCCCCGACCACCTCCGGCCCGGCAACCACCGATGAGCCGGCGGACGGCCCGACCATCGAGACCGTCGCGGGCGTCACGGGCGGCCCCGTGCTGGCGGTCATCGGCAACAAGACCGACGCCGATGGCAACTACATCTGCCCTGTCAGCGAGAACGCACTGGGCAGCACCCTCGACGAGCTGGAGAAGCGCCCTTACGTCAACTACAAGGATAAGACCTACTACGTGAACTGCCCCAACTGCGAGGCCCGGTTCAGCGAGAACCCCGAGGGCTTCGTCAAGGGCACGGCGGTCACGTGCGCCGAAGGCGGCTGCGAGGCCGCGGGCGAGTGCGCCGAGCACGACCATGGGACCCCGGACGCCGGCGACGAGTCGGCTACTCCCGCCGAGGAGCCCGCCGAGACCTCGGCCTAGTCGGACATCAGCTCATCTCCATCGGCGGGGGCTCCGGTCCCCGCCGTTCTTCGTACGGGGGCAGTGATGATCGATCCCGTCATCAACGTATCGGGAGTCACCCTCTACCGGGGCGACACCGTCATCCTCCGGGGCATCGACTGGCGAGTGGAACGGGGCCAGCACTGGGCCATCGTCGGCGCCAACGGGTCGGGAAAGACGACACTGCTCAATGTGGTCAGCGGCTACCTCTGGCCCAGCGCCGGTGAGGTATCGGTACTTGGCGAGCCCTTCGGTGGCA
Source organism: Armatimonadia bacterium (assembly GCA_014730065.1). Taxonomy (GTDB): domain Bacteria; phylum Armatimonadota; class Zipacnadia; order UBA1398; family UBA1398; genus UBA1398. The sequence continues at coordinate 3,200 of WJIW01000240.1, forward strand.
CCGATCTCCGCGCCCTCCGGCGGCGCATCGGCTGGGTGAGCACCTTCCTGCGCGAGATGACCCCCTCCCACGAGCGGGCCCTGCCCATGGTCCTCAGTGGCCGCACGGGGGGCATTGGGGTGCCCCAGGAGGTGACCCCCGAGGAAAGTGAGCGGGGCAGGGAGCTGCTGGAGCGCATCGGCTGCGGGCACCGGATCGACCACCGCTTCGTGACCCTCTCCCAGGGCGAGCAGCAGCGGGTGATGATCGCCAGGGCGCTGATGGCCCGCCCGGAGCTGCTGATCCTCGATGAGGTCTGCGCGGGGCTCGACCTGGCCGCCCGGGAGTCCTTCCTGGAGACCCTGGCGGGCCTGGCCGCGGGCGACGATGCGCCCACTATGCTCTTCGTCACGCACCACATCGAGGAGATCATCCCCGCCTTCACCCACGCCCTCGCCCTGGAGGATGGGCGCGTGCTCAAGGCGGGGCCGAAGGCCGACGTGCTGACCGGCGGCGTGCTCAGCGGGGCTCTGGGACTGCCGCTGGAGGTGCATCGGCACGGGGATCGCTTCTGGCCCAGGGCGATGGCCGACTGAGAGCCTCCATTCGCCTTGACGGTTCCGCCGCGCGACTCCTAGAATCGCCCCACGGCGCGTCGGCTGCGGCCGGAGGAGTCGGGCACCGCGGCGTGGAAGGTACCGTATCGCGAAGCGATTACTCCTCGGGAGGCTCCTCATGGCGGGCGTGAAGCTGCAAAACCTCACCAAACGGTTCCGCGATGTCGTCGCGGTGGACGACCTCAACCTGGCGATCAAGGACAAGGAGTTCCTGGTTCTCGTGGGCCCATCGGGCTGCGGGAAGACCACTGCGCTCCGCATGATCGCCGGCCTGGAGGAGATCACCGATGGCGACATCTACATCGGCGACCGGCTCGTGAATGACCTGATCCCCAAGGACCGCGACATCGCCATGGTCTTCCAGAACTACGCCCTCTATCCCCATATGACCGTCTACGACAATATGGCCTTCGGCCTGAAGATGCGCCGGATCCCCAAGGACAAGATCAAGTCCGAGGTCGACCGGGCAGCCAAGATCCTCGGGCTGGGCAAGCTGCTCCACCGGAAGCCCAAACAGCTCTCGGGCGGCCAGCGCCAGCGCGTGGCTCTAGGCCGGGCCATCGTGCGGCGGCCCCAGGTGTTCCTCATGGATGAGCCCCTGTCCAACCTGGATGCCAAGCTCCGCGTCCAGACCCGGGCCGAGCTGATCAAGCTCCATCGGGAGCTGGGGATCACGACCATCTACGTGACCCACGACCAGGTCGAAGCCATGACCATGGGGCATCGTATCGCCGTTCTCAACGAGGGCGTTATGCAGCAGTGCGACACGCCTTTGATGCTCTACCGGCACCCCGCCAATGTGTTCGTGGCGGGCTTCATCGGCAGCCCGGCCATGAACTTCGTGGAGGGCTCCGTCTCCATGTCCAACGGCACCGCCGTCGTCGATGTGCCCGGCATGAAGCTGGGTTTCGGCCCCGAGCGGTCCGACGCCCTTCGGCCGTACGACGGCAAGAAGATCACCTTCGGCGTTCGCCCCGAGGACATCCACGACAAGGCCCTTTCCATCGTCGAGCCCCGGGAGGGCAACACGGCGACCATCTCGGTGGACGTCATGGAGCCCATGGGCGACCGCAGCGTCATCTATGCCCACACCGGTGACGAGACCATTATCGCGTCCATCTCCTCGGAGACCCAGGCCCGGGAACTGTCGGACCTGGACGTCGTCGTAGATATGGACAAGACCCACGCCTTCGACCCGGCCACCGGCGACGCCATCTTCCCCCCGCCCGATGAGGCCGAGGGCGCCGAGGAGGCGGAAGAGCCCGCGGAAGCCAGCGCCTAGGCTCAACGCGGCACAGCTATGGGAGCGGATCCGGCGGGTATGAAAGACAGGCACCTGGCCCTGGTGGATGACGAAGAGGACGAGTACGAGGGCGAGGAAATGGAGTTCCTCGATCACCTCGAGGAGCTCCGAGTTCGCCTGCTCCGGATGATCGTCTACGTCGTGGTCGCCGCCATCGTATGCATCGCCATCGCCGGCGGCACCATCGTACCCCTGGCTACCGAGCCCATCCGCAAAGCTCTCCCCGAGACCGGCGGGCAGATGCTCATCACCAAGCCCTTCGAGGCAATGGTGACCTGGCTGAAGATCGACGCCTTGGCCGGTGTGCTCATCGCCATGCCCTTCGTCGGCTACGAGCTGTGGGGCTTCATCGCTCCGGCCCTCTCTCGCCGCGAGCGCAAGCTGGCGAGCACCATCGTGCTGGCTTGCCCGGCGCTGTTCATCTCCGGCGCACTGTTCATCTACTTCGTGTTCCCCATGGCCCTGCGGTTCCTGATCAGCTTCGCAGAGTTCTTCCCCGACACCCAGGTCATGCTCAATCCCAAGGAGACCATCGGGATGATGCTGACCCTGATGCTTGGTATGGGCCTGGTATTCCAGATGCCCATCGTGATCGGCGCTTTGGCGAAGTTCGGGGTCGTCACCTCCAGGGGCCTGCTCGGCGTGTGGCGTCATGCCATTGTGGTCATCATGATCGTAGCCGCGATCCTCACCCCCACTTGGGATCCGGTTAATTTGGGCATCGTTGCCGGGCCCATGGTCCTACTTTACTTCTCCTCCATCGGAATCGCCGGCCTCATCGAGCGGGCCGAAGCCAGGCGCGAGGCCAGACGCAAGGCCGCCAGAGCCCAGGAGATGGAGCTGGTCGAAGAGGATGACGAGGAGCTCCCAGAGGAGGGCGAGGACGGCGAGGAAGCCGACGATGACCTGGCCCTGCCCGATGGCACCCAGGAGTGGGAGCCCGGGGAGTACGAGCACCAGCCCCTGGTAGAGCCCGTGGAGTACCATCCGCCCACGGATGAAACCAGCGACCCGCCTAAGAGTGTCCAAGGTGATGACAGCGACGGAGGGGCCGAGGGCGAAGCCGCTGCCGAGCCCGACGAAGACCCACCCGCTGATCCCTACGACACGGACTGAGCCGTGAATGTCAGGGCGTTTCTAGACGACGTAGGGGGCAACCGCGACCTCCCCGGGACCTTGGCCGCCACCTGGCGGACGCCGCCTCGTGCGGCCGACTACGTGCCCATCGCCGAAGACCTGCCGCCGGAGCTGTTGACGGCGCTAAGGCGGCTGGGGGTGGAGCGGCTCTACTCCCACCAGGGCCGGGCGTGGGAGCTGGCCCGGGCCGGCGAGCACTTCGTGGTCGTTACGGGCACCGCCAGCGGGAAGACCCTATGCTACAACCTACCCGTGCTCTCTCGGCTTCTGGAGCGCCGCACAGCCAGAGCCCTGTACCTGTATCCCACCAAGGCCCTCGCCCACGATCAGGCCCGCCAGATGGAGCGGCTGCTGGGTGATCACTCGCCCCTTCGCGTCGCATCGTACGATGGCGACACCCCCCACTCCGAGCGCTCGGCCGTGCGCCGCCACGCCCACGTGGTCATGACCAATCCCGACATGCTCCACCTGGCCGTCCTCCCCAATCACAAGCTCTGGGCCGAGTTCCTCTCCAACCTGGAGTACGTGGTTGTCGATGAGCTGCACACCTACCATGGCATCTTCGGCAGCAATGTGGCCCACGTCTTCCGGCGGCTACGGCGAATCTGCGAGAGCTATGGCTCGCACCCCCTCTTCGCGGCGTCCTCGGCCACCGTGGCCAATCCCGAGGAGCTGGCGACGGACCTGGTGGGCGTGCGCTTCCGGGCCATCGATGAGGACGGCTCGCCGGGGGCGGGCAAGACCATCGCCGTGTGGAACCCCGTGCTCATGCGCGATGAGCCCGGCCACACCATCGGCACCGCCGCGGGCGTGGCGGCTCGGCTGCTGGCCAAGCTGGTGCAATCCAAGGTGCGAACCATAGCCTTCGTCCAGAGCCGCCAGGGCGCGGAGACCCTTCTCCTGCGAGCCCAGGGACTGCTTCGCTCCCGGGCGGCCCATGCCGCCGACTCCATCCTCGCCTACCGGGGCGGGTACCTCCCCGAGGAGCGCCGCGACATCGAGCGGCGCCTGGCCGATGGCGAGCTGCTGGCGGTGATCTCCACCTCCGCCCTGGAGCTGGGCATCGACATCGGCGGGCTGGACGCATGCCTGACCGTGGGTTACCCGGGCACCGTCGCGAGCCTCTGGCAGCAGGCGGGACGCGTGGGGCGCGCGGGGCGGGACAGCCTGTTCCTGTTCATCCCTCAGGAGAGCACCCTCGACCAGTACCTGGCCCGCCACCCCGAGCAGCTCGGCGCGGAGTCGGTGGAGCGAGCCGCCGCCGACCCCGGCAACCGGTTCATCCTCGGCGCCCATCTGCTCTGTGCCGCCAAGGAGCTGCCCTTCACAGATCAGGAGGCCGCCGCGACCTGGGAGGGGTGCGGCGAGCTGCAACAGGTCCTGGCGCTCCTGGCGGATGCGGGCTATCTCGAGCGGCGGTCCCGGTGGTTCTGCGCGCCGGGCCTGGAGCCGGCCCGGGACGTCAGCCTGCGGTCGTCGACGGGCCGGGCATATGAGGTGACACGGGCCGATACCTCAGCGCTGGTGGGAACCGTGGATGCCGCCACCGCCCTCGTCTACCTCCACCCCGAAGCCGTATATCTCCACCAGGGCCAGAAGTACCTGGTCACCGACCTGGACAAGGAAAAGCGGCAGGCCCTCGTCGAGCCCACCGATGTGCCCTATACCACCATGCCGAGATTGCTGGCCGAGGCCGAGGTCGCCGAGGAGCTGGCCCAGCGCGACGCGGGACATGCCAGGGCGCTATATGCCGAGATGGTCCTGACGACCCGGCTGATCGGTTACTCCGTTCTGCCCGACTACGGACGGGGCGAGCGGAGGGACGTGGAGCTGGAGCTGGAGCCGGAGGTCATGGAGACGGCGGGCGTCATCTTCGCCTTCGATGCCGCTCATCGCGGCTGGCTGGAGGATCGCAAGCGCGATGCCTTGGGGGCCCTCCACGCCTTCGAGCACGCTGCCGTGGGGGTCATGCCACTGCTCTGCTCCTGCGGCCGCCACGACGTCATGGGCTACTCGGTGCTCCTCGATGGTCACACGGGCGGCCCCGTGGTCTGCCTGGCGGACAATCACCCGGGCGGAGTGGGCATCGCCGAGGCGGTGTTCGAGCGGCGGGGCCAGCTTCTGGAGATGATCGGCCGAGCCATCTCCGAGTGCCCCTGCGACGACGGCTGCCCCGGATGCGTTCAGCAGGCGAGCTGCGGCTCGGATAACCGGCCGCTCGATAAGGCGGGCGCCCTGGACGTGCTAGCCTTGTGTCTCGGTCAGGCCCCGGAGCCGGCGTGTGCGGGCGGTGTGGATCAGAACCCGGACGAAGAACCGGGGCAGAGCAAGTAGCCGGGGCAGCCGTCGGGGGTCACGGGAGACTCGCCACAGCCACTCGAGCCCGCACCTCTGCATCCAGATCGGTGCACGCTTCACCCGCCCGGACAGCACATCGAAGGTGCCGCCCACGCCTATCGCCACGCCCACACCCAGCTCGCCTCGATGCCGGTCGATGAACCGCTCCTGCGCGGGCACCCCCAGCCCCACGAAGAGGAGCTGGGCCCCGGACTCGGCGATCTCCCGTACGATGCCCTCCTCGTCTGTGGCCTCGAAATAACCATGGCGGGCGCCCGACACGATCAACTCGGGGAACCGGGCCCGCATCCGGCCCGAAGCGTGACGGGCCACGGTGGGCTTGGCGCCGAAGAAATACACCGGCACGCCGTGATCCGCCGCCGCCTCGCACAACGCGACCGTCAGGTCCGCGCCGGCCACTCGCTCGGGGAAGGGCGCGCCCAGCAGCCGGGCGGCGAACAGGGAGCCAGCCCCATCGGGGGTCACCAGGGCGGCCCGGCCCACGATCCGGGCCAGGTCAGCGTCCGTCTGGCACATCTCCACCAACGTGGCGTCGGCGGTAACAACGTGGTGCAGATGATCCCGCCCCGACCACAGGATCGCGCTCCCCACGGCGTCCCGCATGGTGGTCCGGTCCATGCGCACTCCCAGGAGATCGATGGAGCTCGGACCGGGTCCTCGACTCGCCTGGACCCGCCAGCCGTACACAACCTGGTAGATGAGGCCGAAGGCGAGAACCCCTAGCCCACCCAGAACCACTAGAACGACCGTTTTGAGCAGCCACGACCGCTCGATGGCCCACGTCAAAACCAGGGCCACGACACACAGGTACAGGTGCCAAGTGAGGAGGAACTGAACCGCCTGCCGAGCGGTCATGCCGCGTCGCACCAGGGCGCCCACGAACGTCACGCGCTCGGCCTCGGTGAGGAGCGAGCCCAGGCGCCGGCCGCGGTTGAGCGCGGCGGCGATGAGGGCGCCGAGGAGGGGACCCCCGAGACAGAGCAAGGGAACCAGGAACACCAAGAAGGCGGCATGCTTGACGGCGGCCAGAACACTCAAGCTCGCCAAAGCGATGGCCGTGGCCATGCCGCCACCGACTCCGAACCGCACCCGCGACGGCGGTCGGCACCAGGCCAGAACGGGAGCCGATGCCCCGGCGATGGTCAGGGCGAGATGGACCGCCGCGCTCATGGCCACGGCATGCTGGCCAGCTATGGCAGCGATGGCCGCCAGAGTCAGCGAGGAGAAGACGGCGATGCCGGGGACGAGGGCCTCGCCTCGGTTCGACAGCATTACCAGCAGGGCGACGGCGAAGACCCACGCTCCCGTCAGAATGGGTCCCATGGCCCCCAGCTCGACGACGGGCCCGAAGGGTAGCTTCAGCTCACCGATCCTCAGCCCGGCGCCCACCACGTAGATGGAAGCCCACACTAGCCCGATGACCTTCAGCGGCCGAGCGATGGCAACCGGAGCTCGCTCCGTCAGGGCGCCGAGAACGAAGAGCACCACCATGGTGACGGCGATGCCGCCGGCCACGGGGCGGAAGCCATCCTGGGCGAGGAGACGCAGCGCAAGGGCCACCCCCGAGGTCAGGGCCAGCCCGGCACCCGGAAACCCCATGGGGGATCCGTCGGCATCGAACCGCCGGGCCGGAAGGGCCCAGTTGGAGAGGGCACATAGAAGCCCGGAGAGGGTAGCTGCCACAAGGGCCATGAGGACCAGGGGCGTATCCAAAGCGGCCTCCTCGGGCGGCCGAGGGACACATGGCGGCCGGTCCACCCCGAGGATCGAGAGAGGACCGGCGCCAGGAGCCTACGTGCCTTCCTCCCAGGAGCTTAGGTACTGGACCTGCTCCTCGGTCAGAGTGTCGATCTCGATGCCCATGGCCTTGAGCTTCAGGGCCGCGATGTGGTCATCCACATCGGCGGGCACAGCGTAGACCTTCTTCTCCAGCGAGTCGGCGTTCTTGATCGCCCACTCGGAGCTGAGGGCCTGGTTGGCGAAGGACATGTCCATGACACTGGCGGGGTGACCCTCGGCCGCGGCCAAGTTCACTAGCCGGCCCTCGCCCAGCACGTTGATGCACTTGCCCGAGGGGAGCTTGTACTCGCGCACGAAGGGCCGCACGTCGCGATGACCCGTCGCCATCTCCCGGAGCTGGCTCATGGCGATCTCCACATCGAAGTGGCCCGAGTTGCAGAGGATGGCGCCATCCTTCATCTCGGGGAAGTGCTCGCCTCGAACCACGTGCTTGTTGCCTGTCACCGTGACGAAGATGTCGCCCACCTTGGCCGCCTCGGCGATGGGCATGACATCGAATCCATCCATGACGGCCTCAATGCCCTTGACCGGATCGATCTCGACAACGATGACCCGTGCACCCAAGCCCCGGGCGCGCATGGCCAGGCCGCGTCCGCACCAGCCGTACCCACACACGACGAACTTCTGGCCCGACAGCAGCACATTGGTCGCCCGGAGGATGCCGTCCAGGGTGGACTGGCCCGTGCCGTAGCGGTTGTCGAAGAAGTGCTTGGTCTTGGCATCGTTGACGGCGATGATGGGGTACTTGAGGACGTTGTCCTTCTCCATCGCCCGCAGCCGGATCACGCCCGTGGTCGTCTCTTCGGTCCCGGCGACCACCTTGTCAGCGTCCTCGGCACGCTCCTTGAGCATGTGGGTGACCAGGTCGGCGCCATCGTCCATGGTGAGAGTCGGCTTGATATCCGCGGCCGACCGCACGTGGCGGTGATACCCCTCGGTATCGATGTCGTTGATGGCGAAGGTGGGGATGTCGAAGTCCTTGACGAGGCTCGCAGCCGTCTCGTCCTGAGTGGACAGAGGATTGGATGCACACAAGACGACCTCAGCGCCGCCGGCCTTGAGGGTGCGCATGAGGTTCGCCGTCTCCGTAGTCACGTGGAGACACGCGGCCATGCGCTGCCCCTTGAGGGGCTTCTCCTTCTCGAAGCGCTCACGGACGAGCTGCAGGACGGGCATCTGCCTGTCCGCCCACTCGATCCTCTTCTTGCCTTCCTCGGCGAGGCCAAGGTCGCGAATATCGTAATCGGGCATGAGCCTGAGCATTCCCTTCGGTGCTACGCATGCGTAGTGGTTGTGCCCGGCTGCCGCAGGCCCCGGCTCGTCGCACAGTGTCCCATGGGATGGCGATGGTGGAGCCGGTCCCGCTCACCGAGCAGTAGAAGTGATACCACACTGCGGGCGAACTCACAACTCGCGCGCTACGTCGTCCGCCATGCGGAGGCCCCGCGTCATGCGCCCATCAGCCACTCATCCACCGGGTCGGCCGGTATCCGAAGGGCTCGGACGATGAGTCGCTCGCGGCTGCTGTGGGGCGGATGGCATGTGGTAAGGGTGAGGACGTCTCCCTCGGTCGCGCGGAGCGGCGAGTTGTCCTCCCGAGGCACGGTGTACACCTCGTCGACCCGGTACTCGTAGGGCAGTCCCGATACCTCCAGCGCGATCGAGTCACCCGTCTCCAACTCGTCCAGGCGGCCGAAGGGATGGCCGAAGGTCACGCGATGTCCGGCGATGCACACGTTCCCCGGCCCACCGGGGGCCGCGGTGCCCGGGTAGTGTCCAGGTCCCTTGGCCAGATGCTCGGGCTCCACGCCACTGACCACGATGGCCGATAGGTCGATGGCCGGAATCTCCATACGGCACAGGGCCGCTCC
>WJIW01000241.1 GCA_014730065.1 Armatimonadia bacterium
CGAAACGACTCATGGAGCGTAAGGGTAGCCTGGAGGCCGCGGCACGCGCCGTTCTGGAGACGGCGGACGCTGCCGACGATCGGGCGATCATCATGCTTCGGAGACGGCCGGGCCGATAACCCGGTGGGGAAGGGGAGACACATGGCGAAGGCCTGGAAGACCAAGGGGGTCAGCCCCAGCGACCCCTTTCGCGATGCCGCCAAGACCATAGTGGCGACCAAGTACGCCGAGCTGCTCAGTCATGTACCCGGGGCCCTGGGCGACCCCGACGACGAGACCATCCACGACATGCGGATCTCGGCCAAGCGACTGCGCGAGGTGCTGAATCTCCTGCGAGACGGTCTCTCGAAGAAGCGCGTGAAGCCAGCCAGGGATGCCGTGGATCAGTTGAACGATGCTCTGGGTGAGGTGCGTGACTGCGACGTCTTCCTCCAGTGGGTCGACGACACGAGCGGCCAGGACCTGGCTGACCAGGAGCGAGCTGCCTTGGACGCTATCCGCGAGATGGTGGAGATCGAGCGCGACAATGAGCTCGACTCACTCAGGGCCGCCATGGAGGATCTTCTGGAAGAGACGCTACCGGAGGCCCTGTCGAAACTGGTGGGCCGGGCACGGGTGGACGAGGTGATTCGGCGCCATGGCTAAGGCTACGCCGATCAAGAGGCTGGAGCCCGGCGGACCGCTGGACGACAACGCCAGGAAGATCCTGCTCGCACGCCTCGCCGATGTCCTGGAGTGGCTACCCAGGGCGAGGACTCCCACCGACGTGGGCGGGTTCCACGACCTGAGAATCGCCGTGAAGCGCCTGAGATATGGGCTGGAGTTCCTGCGGCCAGCCCTGGGCAAGAAGAAGATGAAGCCGTACCTGAAATCCATGCGGCGGCTACAGGACGCTTTGGGCGAGGTGACCGATGTCGATGCCTACGTCCGGCGCCTGAAGGCGTCCGAGGCAGGCATGCCCGATGACGCCGCCCGGGAGGGCCTACGCAGTCTGGTGGCCCGGCTGGAGGCAGAGCGAGAGCGCCGGTACGCGGAAGCCATCCAGTACCTCGATGAGCTGCGAGACGAGGCCATCTGGTCGGACTTGATCAGGGAGCTTCAGTGAGCTGCCGCGCCGTACACGGAAGGAAGACGATATGAGAGTAACCCACTACACCAACGTGCCGCCGGAGACGGTCGAGCAAGGCGCCGAGGGGGTGCTCATCCGCGAGGTGATCACGCGCGCAGATGGAGCCCCCAGCTTCAGCATGCGTGTGTTCGACTTGGAGCCCGGCGGCCACACGCCGCAGCACGACCATCCATGGGAGCATCAGGTGTTCATTCTGGAGGGTCGGGGCACGGTGTGGAGCGAGTCCGAGGGCGACATTCCGCTGGCACCCGGTGACACGGTCTTGGTCATGCCTGGCGAGAGGCACCAGTTCCGCAGTGCCGGCGAGGGCGTGTTCCGGTTCATCTGCCTGATCCCGAACCTCGAGGACCGGGCCTGATGACGCCGATCCGACGCGCCTCCCTGGACATCGGTAGCAACTCGGTCCGAACCATGGTCATGGAGTGGACGGCCGCGCGGCCGTTGCTGCTACATGACCATGGGTCCATGGCGCGCATCGGGGACTGTGTCTCGACGGGCGGACGACTGGAGGGCCCGCTCCTCCAGCGTGCCGTCACCGCCGTCCATCAGGGCGCCGAGGCGGCCAGGGACTGGGGTGCCCACCTCAGCGCCTTTGCCACCGCGGGCCTTAGGGACGCGGGGAACCGGCCGGAGGCCCTACGAGCGCTGTCGGCGGCGGCGCGCGCCCCCATCGCCCTCGTCACCGGCGAGCAGGAGGCGATCCTGAACTTCGCGGGGGTGCGGGCCAGTGTCCCCGAGCCCGTGGAGGGCGAAGTTCTACTAATCGTCGACACCGGTGGGGGCTCCACCGAGGTGGCGTGGGGTGGGGATCGGTTAGACGGATCCCTATCCATGCCGATGGGGGCCCGCAAGCTCCTGGCTGATTGCCCGGCCCTGGCGTCGTCCGAGCCTCCCGACCGGGGTGCCCTCGATGACGCCGTGGCGTGGGCGCGGGATCGGCTAACGGCCCTCGAAGAGGCCCAGGTGAACCTTGCCCCAGGCCTTCGAGCAGTCGGCGTTGGAGGTACGGTCACCTCGCTCACCGCCCTCCAGCTCGGGCTGACAAGCTACGAGCCGATGCGGGTGCATGGGACGGTCCTGAGCCTGGGCGATCTCGAGGGTCTGGCTCAGAGGCTTAGGTCCGTCGACAAGGCCGAACGGGGCCGTCTACTGGGCGAGCCAGCCCGAGCCGACCTCATACTGCCGGGCTGGGCAATCGTGACCGCCGTCCTGGAGCGCCTGAGCATCGATCGGATTGAGACGAACATCTTCGGCCCCCGCCTGGGCATACTCACCGAGAGCGGCGGAGCCATCATCGCGAACCGCCTTGGGGAGGTGGAGTGAGTGCGCATCGCTGCGGGAGTCTGCGCACTGCTGCTGCTGGTGGGACTCGGGGCGTCCGCCGCGGTGCTGGCGGGGCGCATCCGCGTGGAGGCCGACCACGACCAAGTCGAGCTGGTGGTGGACTACGACGAGGTAGTTACCCTGGCCGGCGCCGCCGGCCTGCCCCTTGCCCAGGTGCTGGATGGACTGGCCGCTCAGGGCGTGACCGGGGTGGGGATCGCCGAGGACTCGCTGGAGAGCCTCGTGCAGACCGGCCGCGCCCAGCTTGCCGGGCCGGACCCGACGGCCCCCGCCCGCGGCGACCGAAGCGTGGTATCGGTGCAGATCGCCGATGCGGACCGGGGGCGGCGAGTGGCCCGCAACCTGTCGGAGAAGTGGCACG
>WJIW01000242.1 GCA_014730065.1 Armatimonadia bacterium
ATACCATCGTTGTGGGCATCGGGCTGAATGTGAGCGCATCCCCGCCCATCAGTCCCGACTACCCGGTCCAACCCACATGCCTGGACGACCACGCAGCCCGGGCCACCGATCCCTTGGCCGTGATCGCCGAAGTGGTGGCGCGCCTGTGCCCGCTCCTGTCCGCCGATGGCGCGCCCCGCGCCGTCGAGATCGGGCGCGCCTTCTCCGACCTTGACTTGCTGGCGGGGCGGCGCCTGGAAATCGAGGGAGCCCAGGCCGGCGTCGGGGCTGGCATCGACGACCAGGGCCAGCTACTCCTTCGGTGCGACGATGGCAGCGTGTCTACGGCGCCCCCGGAAGTGCGCCGGGTCCGGCCCTTGCCCGTCTCCGCGCCATAGGAGCACCAGCGGGGCTACTCGGGCCCCGTTAGCCCCAGCTCATCGGCATTGCGCCGGTTCAGCTCACCCAGCACATCATCGGTGACGTCGGGCCCGGTGCTGTAGTGCACGACGCGATGGAACTCGACCACCGGCAGCCCCGTGTCGAGTTGCGAGCCCATGGTCCGTATGGAGTGCTGAACGACCATCTCCAGGCCGCGCGCCTCGGCCACCTTGGCCACGGCGGCTTCGAACTCGTCGGTCAGCTCCTCCTGAAGCAGCAGGTTCGCCTGCTCCAGCTCCGTCTCCAGTGCCTGGCTGACCTCCCGCCAATGGGCCTCACACCGCTCGTTCAGCGCCCTTAGCTCGTCGGCCCGGGCGTCGGTCTGGGGTGTTCGCTCGCTGGGGCGGAGCTGCAGTATCTCGAGATACTCCGCCTTGAGCTGGTAGTTCCGGTCGGTGAGATCGCGGAGCTGCTGGCGCTGATCTCGGGTTCTGTCCGGCGGCGGGACGAGCTCGATGGCCAGGGCCTGCTCGCACTCCTGCGGCTCGAGCATGGAGTAAGTCTCTCTGGCCTCGTACACCGTGGAAGCCCGGGTCTCCAGGGCACGGATCTCCGCGCGAGCCGTGGCGAACTGGGGCGCCTCGGCCTCGATGGTATAGAACTGGACGACCCCGATCTTCGAGCTCGGAGCCTGCTCCTCCTGAGCCAAGAGCCCCGCGCCGGCAAGCAGCGTTACCCCGATAAGTGCCACTCCAATGGTCAGTCTCCTACGCACGCCATCGCCTCCAACCGAATGCCCGCCCGCGAGCCGCCCCCTACACTAGACGACCGAGCCCCCGGCGAGGATGCATCCCGTGAAGGGCCACGCGCGGCCCGGCGGGAACCGCCCCCCATGCATCCTCCAGCTCGGCCATGGCTAGCAGCGACGACCTGGGCTCTGGCCCTAGGACTTCTCTTCTTGGCCCAGACCCCCGCGGCTCCTGCCCCCGGAGCCGAGAGGCTGACCGACTCCCGAGAGTCCCTGAGCCGCCCGTCCCTGTCCGCGGACGGTGAGTGGGTGGCGTACATCGCCACCGGGTCGCGCGGGCCGGAGGTCAGGGTCAACCGCTTGGCGGCCCCCCTGCCCGCGTCGCACACTCTGGCCAGCGGCCCCGCCCCCGACGAGATCCTCGGCCCACCGGTATGGGCCGGCGATCCCTTCCCCCTCATCTGGGTCACCGGCGATGCGCATCTATGGGTGCTGGAGCGGGATGGCACGCTCCGTACCCGGGAGCTGCCCCATCCCCGTGGCATGCGGGGCTATGCGTACGACCCCTTTCGGCGTCGCCTGATCGTCCACGGCCCGGCCGTCGCCTACGAGTACGCCATCGGGCTCGAGCGCGATGAGGACGGCCGGCTGCTGGATCTGGGGGCCCCCAACTCGGACATCTCCTGGCTCTCCCTGGGGCCCATTCCCGGGACGCTGTTGTACGTGGATTCGGGGGCGGTGAAAGTGTGGTCCGAGGGCAGCGGAGCCCGCACGGTGCTGGCCCCCGACGACCAGGTCGCCCGGTACACCGCCGTGCGTTGCGGACAGGGAAGCCTCCGGCCCGTAGCCGTTGCCCGAGCCCGGGGTGACCAGCACCCATCGGTCATCGTCGGACTCAACTGGGCCACAGGCACGGAGCACGTGGTCGAGGTGCCGGGTCGCCGGCTTGCTGCGGGGGTGCCCGCCGCCCCGGGCTGGGCCGTGGCTGAGGCGGATCGAGCTCTGTGGCTGCTGGATCTGGAAGGCGACGCCACCCTATCCCTCACCCCGGCCACGGCTCGGGACGCAGATCCCGTCGTGAGTGCCGACGGTAAGTGGCTAGTGTTCGCTTCGGCGGGGCGGGAGGACACGGACCTAGACGGCCGGGTGGGCCCCACCGATCCGGCCAACGTCTACCGCATGCGCCTACCTATAGCCATTCCATGACATCGTCGGATGTGGTCAGCTCGGCGCCGGGCGGGCAGTAGCATCCCCGGGGCACCTTCACCCGGGGGTAGACCATAACGCCGTCCTGGAGCATCACGCCGGCACGGACGACGGCCTCATCGCCGATGGCCGAGTAGCCCGAGAGGTGGGTGGGGCTGCTCTTGCTGGACTGGACGTCCGCCATGACACCACACACACAGTCCTCGATCTCCGCCGCGGGACCGATGATGCTCCCCTCACCGATGGAGGAGCGGCTGATCCGGGCGTCGGCGTAGACTTCGCATTCGTCGTCCACATTGCACTCATCGAGGTGGACGCCCGAGGCGATCTGTACGTACTTGCCGATACGCACGTGCCGGCCCAGGGTGACCTCGCCCGATTCGATGCGCTCCTCCAGGGTCTTGCCCGTCCATTCGTCCACGGCGCCCAAGGTCTCGGGCTCGATCCAGATGCGGCGATCACGGCTGTAGCAGTAGCCGAGTTGGGCGTCGGCCTTGGGGAACTCGCCCCGCAGGACCCGCAGCATCGTCTCCAGATAGGCGGGTATGTTGCCGAGATCGCCCACCTTACCGATGGGCCGGGTGTGTATGGGGTACCCATTGTGGGCGAGCCATGGCAGGAAGTCCTTGCCGAAATCCAAGCTCCGCTCCCTCATGCGCCGGATCTCGCTGCACCCGGCCACCTCGCGGCAAGCTCCGGCGTCGAGCATGTAGAAGCCCGCGTTGGTCAGGAACACATCCGAGCCCGTGCGCTGGATCAGCTCCTCGGCCTCCTCCGCCGAAGGCTTCTCGACGAACTCCGTCACCCGGCCATCGTCGTCGGTGACGATGACGCCGTACTTCCCTATGGCGTCCTCGGCCCGCACGTCGAAGGTGAGGATGGTGGCGATGGACTCCCGCGACTCGTGCTGCTCGAGCAGCCCCGGCACGTCCACCTCGAGAATGGAGTCCGTGGGGAAGACGAAAGTGGGCGTGCGAACGTCGAACTGCTCCATGTTGAGGAGGGTGGCATCGGCGCTGCCCCGGTCCAGCTTGTCGAACCGGGTGTGGGAATAGCGAACCTGGATACCCAGGCTCTCGCCGTAGCCGAGGAGCCGCTTGACCTGGTAGCGGTTCTCCTTGCCCTTGGTGACCATGATGTAGTGATAGACACCCTCACCGACCAGGGTCTTGATGATCCAATCCATGAGTCGCTGGCCGAGAAGACGGATGGCGCCCTTGCTACGCAGATAGCCCTTGGCCTTGAGGGTTAGGGGTCTGGACCGACGGCCCTCTCCCGCTGCCAGACCGATGCCGACCACATCGCTGCCATAACCGAAGGGCTGGGACTTGCGTTGGGCCACAGAGGGATGCTCCTCTCGGCGGGATGCCGGTGTGTCAAGTGTATTCCCTCTTGCCGGCGGGTACACCTGGCATGAGTTGACCCTACCTCCGCCAATTGCTAGCATTCGCCCAGGTCCTGGCTATCCATTCAACGGATCGTCCCCCAACGGGAGGGAACCCTAATGGCAGAAGCATCTCAGGAGGCGCGGCAGGCTTGGGACAAGGTCGTTGCGACCGTGAAGGACGGGCCCATGAACCTCGCCCTGTGGGAGGCCTTGGAGAGCTGTGTGGGCCTCGGCATCGTCGGCGATACCTTCTACGTGGGCATGGACGCCACGGAGCTGCATCGTGCGAGCGTCATCAAGGCACCCCAGGCCATGGCCCAGGTCGAATCGGCCACTCAGAAGGCCCTGGGCCAACGGTACCGGGTGGAGATCATCGAGGGCCAGGATCCCGAGGCCATGGAGCGCGAGGCCGCGCGAGTCGAAGCTCGAGGGAAGCGCGAGCGACAGACCCAGCAGCGACTCGCCGAGCGCCGAGCCGAGGGTGACACGGAATCATGGGATAGCCTGAGCCGGCACATGCACTCCAGCTTCGCCAAGTTCCCCGACAAGGGACTCCCCTGGCGCGTCGTCGAGTACATGCGTGAGATGTTGGCGGAGATCGTCAAAGTCGAGAAGATCCGGCGCGAGAAGGGCGACGAAGAGCGAGACATCGACCGCGGCCTCGCCCGGGTCCTGAGCGCGCTTTCGTCGCAGGTCGACGCGCCACCGATGTGGGTAGCGTCGGAGTACGTGCGCGTCAAGCAGGAGTCGAACTAGCACCGAGCCGTCTGCGGAGCCGAGTAGCCCTTCGGGGCACTCGGCCCCGCGGACCTACGATTCTGTAGCCTGCTTCTCGCGCTCCTTCTGGACCACATGCACCAAGCCGGGGTTGCCCGCGAAGATCCCGTCCACGCCCATGTCCAGCAGCCTGGCGATGTCCTCCTTGGTCCGGGCGTACGACACATTCACCCACATGCTCATGGAGTGGGCGTACTCCACAAAGCCTCGGGTGACCAGGTGGATCGTGGGCTGGAGGATGCGGAAGCCCATGTAGTAGGCGTCATCGATGTACTCGTTGTCGCTCTCGCCACCCCGGGAGATCCAGCATACCCTCAGCTTGGGCATCATCTTGCGTATGCGGTATAGGCCGTGGCGAGTGTGGTGCGTGATCCACGCCCGCTTCTCACACCCAGCCTCCTGGATGGCCTCCACCACGGCGCGCTCACAGCGATCGGACTCGTTCTCGTGGGCCCGCAGATGGATGTTCACCCAGGTGGGCGCGGGGATGGCCGCCAGGGCCTCGCCTAGCTCAGGAACCTCCTCGCCGGCGAACCCCGGGCCGAACCACGAGCCTGCATCCAGCTTCTTCAGCTCCGCCAGTGTGCTCTCGACCACCCATCCCGTGCCCGTGGTCGTGCGCGGCAAGGTAGCGTTGTGGATGCACACAGCCTTACCGTCCTTGGTGATCTGCACATCCACCTCGATGGCCGCGGCTCCGGCGTCGAGACCCGCCCGGATGGCGGCGAGGGTGTTCTCCGGCGCAAGAGTGGAGCTGCCTCGGTGGCCGATGACGATGACCTTCCTCCGCTGGGGCCGCACGGGCTGAGCTTCGGGGGCGGGCTCGGGCTGATCGGGCAGGGCGTGCTCGGCGGCATCTTGCTGAGCCTGGCTTGGCTCCACGGGGCTCGGGGTGGCGTCCTCGGCCACCTCCGACGCGCCAGCCTGCATCTTACTCGCAGCCTCCTGCAGCCTGGTTAGGGCCTCGGGGGCGACCTTGTAGTGGGGGCACTTGTACGATAGCGACAGGGTGGTAGGAGTCAGGCGATCAGATTCGGTGATCTCGACTTGGTAGACGGCGCACTCGTGGGTGCCAGTCAGGTTGACGCAATCATTGCACCTGCGAACCACCGATCGGCAGTCCCGGCACTCCACCTGGGTCTCGATCCACGCCTCGGTGCCGCAGTTCCAGCAGGGAACGTACATCAATGACACCTCCCATGCCCGGGATCGCGGCTCATGGCGAGGCTCCGCCCGCTACGCGTCCCGGAATGCCCGATGTTGGTCGGTCATCGTGCCGGTCGCGCTCTTCCTCAATGCAGGTCCTTCTCCGTTCGATGCCGCGCCCCTCCGCGCTTGGCCGACCCGCCAGGATTCACGTTACAGGAGGCGTCGAACGAGGAAGGGAATGTACCAGTTCTAGGTCAGGGAGAACGGGAGTAGCGTGTGGAGATGAGCTCCGACGATCGCCGCCTCAAAGCTCACGACAAGGTGGACAGCGCTACCGCTTGGCGGGCCCTGCGCAGCGCCGACCGCCGCGGCGCCCCGATAGAGCTGGGTGTGCTGGAGTCGGATGAGCAGCTTAGCTGGTGGCCGACCGGTTTTGTGGAGCCACCTTCGCCCGTGGTAGGCGAGCTGAGACTCAAGCTACCCCGCCGCGATGGCAGGGCCCCGGAGCTGGGTGAGGATGACCACGTCCTCGGCTTCTTCCAGTTCGAGGGTGCCACCTACATGTTCCCCGCGAAGGTCCGCGTCACCACGAGCCAGCTCCTAGACGACCAGGAGGTGGAGGTGGTGGTGCTGGGCGCTCCCGCTAGCTTCTACCATTTCCAGCGCCGCAAGCACCTCCGGGTGAGGCCCACGGGGCGACTCGATTCCACCGTTGCCATCGTGGACGAGGAGCTACCGGCCGAGGAGCAGCGCCTGTTCCCCGCCGAGGTAGAAGACCTGAGCCTGGGCGGCACCAAAGTACGCATACTGCGGAATCGCGAAGCGGCCTTCAGCGCCTTCCGTGAGGGCCGGAAGCTGGCCATCACGCTGCCTCTCATAGACGTGGGCGATGCTGTGCCTTTCTACCTGCTCGGGGAGGCCGTAAGGGTTACGGGGGGCGAGGAGGCGGGCTCGCCGGTGCGGGTCGGTGTGAAGTGGGATCCGATGCCCGAGAGTGACCGGGACTTACTGGACAAGTACGTGCGAAGGGCGGAGCAGGAGCGGCTACGCCGCAGGGCTCAGTTCGGCAGCTCCAGGTAGGGGCGTCCATGCCGCCGAGCGAAGACAACCGGTGAGACGACTGCGCTTCGCCGGATGGGCCCGCGAAGCGCGGGGGGAGCAACACCATGGCTGGGACGTGGCTCGAAGGGCAGGAGCGGCTCGATCCGATGCGGGCACGGGACGCCCGAGCGGAGCTTAGCCGTCCCATGTGTCCTGTGGAGATCGGCATTCCCATGGGTGAGGACTCGGTGAAGTGGCTGGGCTCCAAGGTCCAGGAGCCTCCCCAGGGATCCAATGACATCCTCACACTGACCGCGCCCTTGGGCGCCGATGGCGAGTGCGCCCTGAGCGTGGGCGACACCGTGCTCGTCTTCTTCTGCTCCGATGGGCCGGGCTTCGGGTTCCAAGCCACCGTGCGGGAGGTGAAAGGCGAGCTGTCGTCAGCGGGAACCTACATGGACGTGGTGCGCGTGGACGCCCCACGAGCCATGTACAAGTTCCAGCGTAGGCGGCATAAGCGGATCGCTCCGAGCCAGGAGGTGCAGGCGACCATTCGCCTGGCGGGGAGGGATGGCCCCCCCGGCCAGGAGCTGCGAGGGCGCATCGAGGACATCAGCAATGGCGGGGCTCGCATTCGCATCGACGGGCAGCCCAGCGGTGCCCAGGACCTGCTCGACGGCCGCCCCCTCGTCGAGGTGGACTTCGCCTTCCAGACCGACACCGAGACCCGGTGCACATTGTCCGCCGAGGTGGTCCGATGGGTGCCTGTCTCCACGCCACGGCACAGCCTGGTCCTGGGAGTGCAGTGGCACGAATCCTGCACACTCGAGCAGCTTCAACACGTCAGCGACCTCATCGCCGCCGAGCGACGCAGCAGCTTGCGCGACCGCCTGAAGTCGGTTGAGGGCCTGGGCAGCCGGCGCAAGCCCTAAGGCGCTGGACCCGGCTGCCGTAGCGGTGCTATCGTGGGTGATCCGCAGACCTCCCGGCGACGGGAGCCGCGGACGCTCCCTACAAGGGGTAGGGGAGGAAGAAGGCGCTTACCGTATGCTAGACGCGTTCCTGTCCGGCGAACAGCGCATCGCTCCTGATCGCGCAAGAGAGCTCTTCGGCAACCTGGTGTACCCCGAGGGAATAGTCGACCTTGGGGTGGTCGAGGGCGCGCGCCTGCGCTGGTATCAAGGCAAGGTCCTCCGGCTGTCCGAGGACCTACACAACGCCGTCGCGCTGTACGCCCCCGAGCGCGAGGGTGAGCCGAGGATCCTGGAGCCGGGCAAGGCCGTCGGCCTGTTCCGCTACTCCAACTTCGAGGGCATCCTGTTCGCCCACAAGGTGACGGCACGGAAGCGAGAGCGCCAGGCCGCTGGTAGCATGATCGAGATTGTCACACTGACGGTGTACTCCGCCGCCTACGAGTTCGACCGCCGGCGCCATCCCCGGGTTGCGCCGAAGTCGCCCGTCGAGCTGGAAGTCCAGTGGGTCTCGAGCGAGGAGGAGATCCGCAGCAACCGAGTCTCCGCGGGTCTGCGGCGCGTGAGCATGAGCGGCGCCGGACTGGTCATCCCCCACATCAACATCGATGCAGGCATGTCCCTTCGGGTGGGCATGGACCTGGATATCACGCTGCGGCTGCCCACGGCGCCCGACAGTCCCGTGAGCGTGCCCGCTACCCTGATCTGGGCGGGGCGAGATCCCCAGAAGCCCGGACAGATGATCGTCGGCGTGGAGTGGCGAGGCCCCTCGCCCCAGACCATTCGCGACCTGGCGGCGTACATCACCATGGAGAACAAGGCGGCCCTGCGAGAGGGGCTTCAGACCCTGAGGACCCTCGACCCTCGCAGCAAGAAGCGCCTAGGTCAGGCGGAGAAGAAGGACGACGGGGACCGGCTCGTGTGAGCCCGCCCCCGCCGCCGTGCTCCGGGTGATCTCGCGTCCCGCGTCCTAACCCATGCCGCGATCGTTCGGGTAGTCGCGAAGCGCCTTCTGCTGAGCGGGATCCAGATCGTACCGGGCCGCCTCCTGGGCATCGGGGACCCGCAGCGGCCGGACCACGCGGAAGCCGATGAAGTCTGCATCAGTGAAGTGCCAGATGCTCTGGGGGATCTGGGGATCGCCCATCTTCCACCCCTCGCTGGAGCCTCGGCGATGGGCGCTGCGGCACCAGTCCGGGTCGTCCACCCACGAGCCGCCCCGGGCGACTCTGGGGTAGATGTCCGTGGGGATGACCAGGAAGCTGGACAGGGTCTCCCCGGCGTCCACGGGGTAGCCGTCGGGCGTGTAGCCATCGAGGACCCACTCGGACACATTGCCGTGCATGTCGTGGAGGCCCCACGGGTTGGGCTCCTTGGTGCCCACCTCGTGGTACTGATCATCGCTGTTCTCGTAGTACCACGCGTACGTGTCCAGCTCGGCGGGATCGTCTCCGAAGCTGTAAACCGTATCGGTTCCTGCCCGGCAGGCGTACTCCCACTCGGCCTCGGTGGGCAGGCGGTAGTAGCGGCCGGTCTTCGCCGAGAGCCACTTACAGTAGATCTTGGCGGCGAGCTGGGTCATGGAGATGGCGGGGAAGCCCTCCCGGCCCATGCCTCGGGTCTTATCGAAGTAGGGTGATGTGGGCTGGGTGATGGCATCAGCGATGGCGTCGTTGGGCCCCGGCGCGGTGCCCGCGGCCTCGCGCATCCGCATGTCCTTCCCCGTACCCCACAGGTCGTACTCGTCCCACGTCACCTCGACCTTGGCCATCCAGAAGGGCTCGATCTCGGCCTGGAACTGCGGCCCCTCCGAGGGCTCCCTCATGGGCTCGTCCTCGGGGCTTCCCATGGTGAAGGTGCCGCCGGGTATGGGAACCATCTCGAAGGTGACGTCCGTGCCCGGGATCTCCTCGGCATATGCCTGCATCTCGGCCTCGGTGGCCGCATCGGCGTTGTCCACAGGGGTCGCCGGGGGCATCCACTCCACGACGGGGGTCAGGGCCATTCGCAGACCCTCGTCCAGCTCCTCGGCGTCGTCCTGGAGGGCCAGGGCGGCGGGGAGGCCCGCGGCAACCATCAGGGCCAGCCCCAGGAGCGTCAGGTTGAGGGCGATGCGGCCCCGGCTTGTGGTCATGCGATCGTAGGTGTTCATGTGCTCATCCATTCCCATCCGTGCCTTCGGTCTCGGCCGGCGCCGCGAGGGCATCCGCGGCCAACAGACTACTCCATTGCCTCGTGGAGGTGGACCTTTCCTCCCCGGACTCATCGCGCCATGCCACCCGGGCCTCGAACCCGGCGAGGGCCGCCACCACTGGCAGATGGTGCCCGGGTCCCAGCACCGACACCGCCGAGGCCCAGGCGTCGGCGGCCATGCCCGAGGGTGCGATCACCGTGACCAGTCGCCGCTCGGTAAGGCCCAGCCCGGTGGCGGGATCGACGATATGAGAGTACCGCGTGCCGTCGATCTCCACGTACTGCCACGTGTCCCCCGAACTCGCCAACGCGCAGCGAGACGCCAGCAGGTACACTACCGGCGGCGCGCCCGCGTCCATGCTGGCCACGGCCACTCGCCAGCCTTCGCGCCCCGGCGGCGGGTCGCCGAGGACAATGTCGCCTCCGGCGTCGATCAGGGCCCGGCTGATGCCGTGCTCGCCGAGTACCTTCAGGCACTCATCAGCGGCATATCCCTTGGCGATGGCGCCCAGGTCGATGCGCATGCCCTCGATGGGTAGCCGAACGGCCCGCCTCTCGGAATCCATCTCCACGCGCCGCCAGCCCGTGCGTGATAGGGCCTCCTGCAGCCGCTCCGGCGAAGGAAGCCGCTCGGTGCGCCGCGCCTGCCGCCAGAGCCGGACCAAGGGCCCGACGGTCACGTCGAAGG
>WJIW01000024.1 GCA_014730065.1 Armatimonadia bacterium
ACGTCCTGGGCGAGGGATGGCGAGCCGACGACCCGGTGGTACGGGTGATGGGGTCCATGGACCGGCTCGCTCAGGTCGGAGTCGGGTGGGATTCCGAGCGTGTGAACGCCGTTCGAGCCGCGGGGCTGGAGCCGGTGGCTCGGCCTCTGGACTCACCGGTGATCTCGGAGGAGGGCATCCACCATACATTCGCCGAGCTCGCCCGCGAGGGAATGGACGCGGTGCTCTTCCAGGGCAAGTTCGTCCTGGGCAACCGGGACCTGATCCCCATAACGGCCTCCGAGATCAAGGGGGCGGACCTCAAGTACTATGCGGTGGAGCTGAACGTCCAGGAGGGTACCGAGCGCCTGGCGGGCCTTCTCGATGGCCGGGTCATCCGGACCCACTCCATCGGCGAGGCCGAGCTGCTCCGTATGAGTCGGCAGGCGGCTGTCGAGCGCTTCGCCCGCGGCGTTCGGGAGCGCAGTATCCGGTGCTGCTTTGTGCGGCTATTACTGGACCGGGCCTGCGCCGATCCCATGGCCTTCAACCAGGAGTACGTGAGCATGATCCGGGAGGAGCTGGCCGCCAGCGGCTTCGTTGCCGATGAGGCCACCGTTCTGCCGAGCTTCAACGACGAGCACCGCCTGGACCCGTTGGTTGGTTTGGGCATCGCTGGGGGAGTGGGCCTGACCCTACTCCTGCTGCTGGGATATGGACGGCTCTGGGCCGGGCTGACGGCTGTGGTTTTGCTGCTGAGCGTCTTCCAGCCCTGGCTGCCGGGGCCCGGCAGGGAGGCCCTGGGGCTCCTAGCTGCACTGGCCTTCCCCATTTTGGGCATAAGCGTCGTGCGCCTGGACAGGCCGGGCGGGCACCCGGGGTTCCGGCCGGTCCAAGCATTGCTTATGGCCGCAGCGGCGTGTGCCGCGGGTGGGCTGCTCATCGCGGGGCTCATGTCCGACACCTTGACGATGATGCGGGTCGAGATCTTCCGGGGCACCAAGCTGGCCCTCGGTGGGCCCGTCATCGCTGCAGCGTTGATCTACGGCCTGGACCTCCTGAACGTGGAGCGGCCCATCGGCGAGCGGCTGTCCGCGGCACGGGAGCGGCTACGCAATCTGGTGGCCACCCCCATGAGCCTCGGCCTGTTTGTAGCCATTCTCATCGCCGCCGGCGCGGCGGCGTACATGCTGGCCCGGAGCGGCAATGCCGCCGCTTCCACCCAGACGGGCGCCGAGAAGGCCCTGCGAGAGACGTTGGAGGGGCTCCTGGTCTACCGGCCGCGGACGAAGGAGTTCCTGATCGGCCACCCCGCACTAGTGCTGGCGGCCTTCCTGGCGGCCTGCGGGCGGCTCCAGGGCCGGACTCTGCTGGCCGCGGCGGCAGCCCTGGGGCTATCGTCGCTGGTCAACACCTTCTGCCACTTCCACACACCTCTCATGGCCACACTTCTCCGCAGTCTATACGGCGTCCTCATAGGCGGGATGCTGGGCCTCGGGATCAGCGCCTTGCTGGCCATCTGGTGGCGGGTGGCTCCGGAGCGGAGGCGCCATGGGCCGGCGAGTTCTTGATGTCCTGTTCCTGGGGTACTTCGGCTACGCGAATCTGGGCGACGAGATCCTCCTGGAGACCCTTGCCACGGCTCTGCGCGCCGAGGACCCCGGCCTACGCCTGGGGGCGTACACGGGCCCGGAGGGGCTTTCCCCTGGGACATCGGCAATGGTCCACGCCATGGAGCGGTCCAGCGGGCCGACCATGCGACGGGCGCCCGGGCTCGCTCGGGTGCTCTGCGTGGGCCCCGGGGGCATCTTCCAGGACGCCACCAGCACGGCATCCTGTGCCTGGTACGCCGCGCAGGTGTGGCGAGCCAGACGGGCCGGCGCGACGGTGGTGCACGTCGGCCAGAGCCTGGGCCCCCTGAAGAGCCTGACCGGCAGGCTGCTGACCCGGTGGGCCATGGGCCCGGGCGACCCGGTGGTGCTTCGAGATGAGCCGTCGCTGAACGTTGCCGGGGAGCTGGGGCTCGATCCCGTCCACGCCGCCGACGTGGCATGGATGGTCGAGTCGACGAAGCCCCGGGAGACGGATGATCGGTCCGCCGTCGCGCTGGCGCCCCGAAGATGGGACGCGGGACGCACCGGACCGCGCTGGTGGGCCAAGCTGCGCTCGGGCCTGGAGGCCGCTGGGATCGAGACCGTATGGCTCGCCATGGCGCCCGATGATGCGAGACTGGCCGAGGATGCGGAGCGTCTGATGGGAAGAGAGCCGGTGGGTCTCCGGGCGGCCCGAGACACCGCGGAGGCTCTGGGCATCCTGGACCGCTGCAGCGCGGTGGTGGGGATGCGTCTGCACGCCCTGATCCTTGCCGCGGTGGCGGGAGCGGCTCCCTTGGGCATATCGTACGATCCCAAGGTGGATGGGCTCCTGGCCAGCCTGGGGCGCGAGGCACTATGCACGGCCGCTGCACCCTGGGACCCGGCCCGAGTGGTCTCTGCCGTGGAGAACGGTCCGGAGCCGATTCCGCAGCCCATGGTAGAGCACCAGCGCCGGCGTGCCCAGCGCAATGTCGCGGCCATTATGGAGGCCTTGGCCGCCTCCCCGAGGGAGGAGCCTGAGAGCGGTCGATGATCGGCAGGATGCCCTACTATCTGATCCTGAGCCTGGCGATGGCCGTGTCTCTGGCCGCCGCCTTCCCAAGGGATGCCGCAGCCATGGAGCTGCCCGATCAGCTCCGCACGGATTACCCGGGGTCGCCGCCCGATGCCCCAGACCGTGACCTGACGGGTCGGCCGTCGGAAGCGACGGGCTTCGAGTACGACTCAGGCGACATCTTCGACGGCATTCCCGGCGGGGGCGAGCGCGACCGAGACGCGACCGATCAGCGGATCAATCTACGCCCCGAGTATGGCGACCTGTCGGCGCCGGGCGCAGGGTCGGTGAGGAGCCGGGGTGGAGGCCCGCAGCGTCTTCGGAACCTGCCCGAGGAGCTCCAGATCGTGGGCCGCCTCAACAGCCGCTACAGCGCCAGCACGGCCAGCGGTAATGAGCAGGCGTACAGCCAGCAATTCTCCGACACAGAGAACTTCACGAATAACGCCTCACTGCTGATCACGGGGCCCATACTGGATAGCTGGCCCATCTATGTGCGCGCATCGGCCCGGGCCCGGCCCTTCGCACCCACGGATCTGGAATGGGCGCTGACGTGGCATGAGAGCCATTTCGACGCGACCTACGGCGACATCCGCGCGAACATCAGCCGGAACAGCTTCGCCAATATCCGCCGCCAGACCAAAGGTCTGTCCATCGTCGGCGACATCGGCAGCCGGGGGAACTACCAGTTCTTCGGCACGGAGACCCGGGGCATCAACCGGCGAGAGACCATCCCCGGTGAGGGCACGTCCGGACCGTACTACCTGCGGCATACGCCGATCCGCGAGGAGACCATCAAGATCCGCATCGACAACCAGGACATCCCCAGGGACCGCTACCGTCTGGAGCCTGACCAGGGGATGATCTACTTCGATGACCTGGTGGTCTCCCAGAACTCCATCATCGAGGCCGTCTATGAGGAGAACCGGGCGGGCCAGGCCCGGGGCATGTTCTACGGCGGAGTGGTCGATTACCGCTTCGGCAACCTCCCCGTGTCCGTGACCTACATCTCCCAGGACATCTCCGGCGGTACCTCCACGACCGACGACTCGGTGCTCCAGACGGAGGAGTTCATCCCGAATAACTCCACAGGGCCCTTCTCCCTGAGCTTCCGGCCCATCGATACCAGCAAGCCCATCGTGGCGTACGTGGACGGCGTGCGACGGGAGCAGGGAGTCGACTTCGACTTCAACGCCTCCAGTGGCGTGGTGCAGTTCTTCGACGTCATCCCCGCTACGTCGACGGTGCGCATCGATTACTACTACTTCCGGCAAGAGGCCCGGGCCGATAGCCAGAAGACCCTGCTGGGGATCGACACGGGCTACCGGTTCGGCAACCTGAGCCTGGGCTCATCCATCGCCATCAGCGAGGGCGGGCTTCTCACCGACGGTAGTCCGGCCCCCGGGGGGACCGCATGGAACCTGCGGGCCAACTACACTCGGGACAAGGGCCGGTTCGTCGCCGACGCCAGCTACCAGAGCCAGGACTCGGGCTTCTCGCGCATCTCGTCCAGTAA
>WJIW01000243.1 GCA_014730065.1 Armatimonadia bacterium
CCTTGCGAAGGGACGATGATGGTCCTTCGGGGCCCGACTGGAAATGCTCGTGGGGGATGTACTTGTCGCATAGGTTGAGGACGATGGCTCCCAGGAGCAGGCCCGCGCAGACGACCAGCACGCCACCCACGTCGCCGAACATCTCGGTACCGTAATCGATGCCGGGCACGACGAGAGAGAAGGACGTCGCGGCGAGCATGACCCCCGCGGCGAAGCCGAGCATGGCATCCAGCCACTTGTGTGGCATCTCCTTGATGAAGATGCCGGGAATCGCACCGATGGTCGTGGCGAACCCCGCCAATGCCGATGCGATGACGCCGTTCCAGAACATGTGTCGACACCCTTCCCAGACTCGCGTCGCCTACGGGCCGGAGAGCTGCTCGATAAGCAGTTTCACGCCGATGCCGATCAGCACCAGGCCGCCGATGATCTCCGCCGCTCGGCCGGTCTTGCGCCCCACATAGCGCCCCAGAAGCATGCCGGCGATGCTCATGGCCGCGGCCACCAGCCCGATGATGACCGATGGACCCCATACCCCGCCCTTCATCAGGCCCAGGGTTAGGCCGACGGCAAAGGCGTCGATGCTAGTCGCCACGGACCGCGTCACCAGGGACATACCCTTGGTGGGGTCTTTCAACGCCTCCTCTTCGGCCGTGTCGCCGCGAATCCCCTCGTACAGCATCTTGCCGCCGATGAAGGCCAGCAGGCCGAAGCCGATCCAGTGGTCCACGCTTCTCACGAGATCCGATACGCCCGAGGCCACCGCCCAGCCGAGGACGGGCATCATGAACTGGAAGAACCCGAAGTGAAAGGACAACCGGAAGATGCGCCGGGGCGTCAGGGCGGGCAGCACGCAGCCCACGCCCACGGCCACCGAGAAGGCACCATGGCGAGACCCAGGGCGATCCAGACGATGGTCAGCTCGCCGCTCAAGAGGGAGGCACCCGTCCGTGTGTCGCTCCATGCATGCGGAAGGCTGATTTTACAGGCGGCGACGGGGACTCGCCAAGGGAGACTGGCCGGCGGGTCGGGGCGCCTCAAGGCCTTCCCGGACGGCATCCTCCAGCCTTACCAGGCAGTCCAGCCCCTCGGGGAGATGGCGCAGGCTGGACCGGAGAACGGCGTCCTGAAGCATAAGCAGACCCGCCTCGGACGGCACCCCTGTCCGTCCGAGCATCCAGCGGATCTCCAGGGCGTAGGCGTGGGCGGGGTCGGCGCCGCCTAGGTACGCCGTGGCCTCCTGGCTCTCCTGGGTGGAGCGGAGGCCCTCGGCGTACACGCCGCCAGCCAGCGCGATCTCCAGGGTCGGCACCACCTCCACACCCCAGCGGTACAGGTCCGACTCACCCCATTCCCGGACGGCCCGGGGGTACTCGGATGCTACACACTCGGCGGCGGCGCGACTGTACAGGCGGTAGCCCGCCTCCATGTCGGCCTCTCCGAAAGGGGCGACCCACGTCTCGTCCAGGGCTTGCCCCCGCCGGGCGAGGGCGTAGCGGAGGGCGGCGAAGGCGATGCGGTTGGTGACGCCCTCCAGCTCTCCGCGGAACAGGCCCAGGCAGCCATGGCGGTCCAGGCGCCGCCCCACCACATTGACCAGAGGATTGCCCGTCGCTTCCATGACCGTGGCCAGCAGCCGGGCCAGCTCCGGCAGGTCATGGGCCGAGTGGTCGCCATCGCCGTCGATGATGGTGAATGCCTCGGCCGAAGACAGTCGCTCCAGGCCATGGCGAAGGCCGCGCACCACCGCTCCGCCCTTACCCGTGTTCTCCTCGGCCTCCAGCCTGAGGGGCGCCTGGCCCGTTGCGCCCTCGATACGCTGGGCCAGCCACTCCACGTCCGCGTGCATCCATGGGGCGCCATCCCGAACCAGAACCCATCGCTCGGGTGGCACGTATGCGGGCAGCTCGTCCGCGGCGGCGGCCATCAGCTCCCGCCGGAGGGCCGGGTCGGTGGCTTCATCGAAGTACAAGGGCATGACGATGGCGGTATGGGTTAGAGGCACGTCGCAGCTCCTGTCAGCCAAGAGAGTGGTTGGGATCGCTTCTGAAGGCGTTGTGTATGGCCCGGATCTCCTCCAGGCCCGCCACAAGGGCCTCTACGCACGCGGGGTCGAAATGGGTGCCGGCATCGCCGCGCACGATCTCCAGTGCTTCGTCGAAGCCTCTGCCCGACTTGTAGACGCGCGTGGAGCAGATGCAGTCGAAGGCGTCGGCCAGGGCCACGATGCGGCCCTCGAAGGGGATCGCCTCTCCGGCCAGACCGTCGGGGTATCCGGTGCCATCCCAGCGCTCGTGGTGGGTGAGGGCGATGGTCGCCGAGAGCTGGATTACCTCGGCGTCGGAGCCCTGGAGGATGTTGGCGCCGATGACGGTGTGCTCACGCATCTTCATCCACTCGTCGGTGTCGAGCTTACCGGGCTTGAGTAGCACCGAGTCCGGCACCCCGAGCTTCCCGATGTCGTGCATCGGTGCGGCCAACCGCAGCAGCTCGCATCGCTCCTCGGGCAGGGCTAGGCACCGGCCGATGACCTGAGCGTAACGGCTCATGCGCTCCAGATGGCTGGCCGTGTCGTGGTCGCGATACTCGGCCGCCACCGAGAGCCGTAGGATGGTGTCCAGGTACGCATCGAGGAGCCGCTGATGGAGCTGGCTGTTGCGGAGTGCCACGGCGGCCTGGGAGGCGAGACACTCCACCTCGTGCTCCACATCGGCGGCGAAGGTCGTTATCTGGCCATCGGGCCGCTGGGCGTTGATGAGCTGCATGACCCCGATGGTGGCGCCCATGGGGTCGACCATTGGCACGCACAGCAGCGACCGGGTGCGGTAATCGTTGGACGCGTCCCACGATCGATCCAGCTCGTAATCGGCGTCGGCCGGGAGGTCGTACGCGTCGGCGAGCTTCAGAGCCTGCCCCGTCGACGCCACATACCCCGCGATGGACCGGGGCCCGACGGTGATCCGCCGGCCCCGAGCGATGATCCTCTCACCGGGCTGTCCTCGCTTGCGGAGGGTGTCGTTCTGCCAGACGGCCAGCTCCAGGTCGTCGCCGCTTCTGACGTACAGGGTGGCGCCATCGCAGCGCGCTAGCTCCCGGGCCTCGGTGACGATGAGACGCAGCAGGTCATCGGGCTCGCGCAGACTCGTCAGCGCCGTCCCCACGCGCATGAGTCGGTGGATCCGTGCGTCGGCGTCGGTGCGGCTCCGATGGGCCGAGACGGCTCGGCCGGCCATGGCCCGGAAGCGCTCGTGCAGACCCGCTGGGGCGGCCAGGTCGCCAGGGCGGGACTCGTCCATCCGCAGAATGGCGACACAGTCGCCGGCCGCGTCTTCGAGCGGGACGACCCATTCGCGATCTCCGCCTCGGGAGCCGAGCACCGTAGCGGCGGGCTCGCAGTCGGGCACCTCGGAGGGCGCGAGGGCGATGATCCGAAGGGAGTCCCCGGCGCCTTCGGTCCACGCCACCCTCCGGTAGCATCCGCCGTCCTCCAGGTAGGCGGCCCCTCGGGTCGCCCCGTGCAGCGCCAGGCCATGGGTGAGGATCTGCCTCAGTGCGTCCTGAACGCTCAGGGCGTCCGCCCAGTCGACGGCGGCATCCAGGAGCGAGACGGCGGGATCAGGTGCTATCGGTACGTCGCCGCTGGCGGTCTCTTTGCCGTGATC
>WJIW01000025.1 GCA_014730065.1 Armatimonadia bacterium
AGTGGCATACGGCGTGTGGGCCTACCGCGAAGGTCGTCCCTTCTTCGAGTGGGCGCGGTTGAGTGGCGCCGATACCGATGCCCTGAGCGACCTGTGGGGCCGGTTGATTGGAGCCGTCGATGCCTGCCACCGGGCGGGAGTGCTGCACCTGGGCATCGATGGCCGCGCGGTGCGGGTCGACACGGGCGGCCAAGTCCTGCTGCTGCCGCCCATGGCTGCCCACTGGGAGTTCGCCCGCCACACCGGGTGCCTCGACGCCTTCGCCGCGGCTCCCGGGGTGGCGCCGGAGATCCGCCGAGGCGACCGGCCCACCGCCGCTGCTGATGTCTACTCCTTGGCCGCCCTGCTGGAGGGAGTCCTCCGCGGCCCCGGCCGCCGTGCGGGCGCGGACGCACCCCCGGCCCGGATTCGCTTGGCGCTTGCCGAGGACCAGGCCCTTCGCCCCAGTCTCGCCGACCTGGCCCAGGTGTCCTTCGGCCAGGGGAAGCGAGCCATGCCGGAGTCGCCGCCGGAGCGCAAGGCACCCGCCCAGCTTGTGGACGCGCCCCTCATCGAGCGCATCGGGCCCGAGCCGGACCCGCCGGCCACGGAGCTCGGCTGGCAGGCCGACCGGGTGCGTTGGGCGAGTCACCGGGCCGAGGTAATGGACCCCGACGTCCGAGAGCGGCTGGGCCGGGAGCTGGACGAGGCACTCTCACCCGTTGCGGCCAGCCATCCCTCGGGCGGCCCTGGCACCGAGTACGGCTGCATCGGCATATTGGTCGCCGTGTTCGTGTGGTTCACCTCGGTGACCCTGTCCCTCGACCCCTTCGCTGGCAAGACCCTGATCGTCGGCTCGCTCCTGGCCTTGGCGGCCCTGATCGGTACGGTCGTCACCTTGACTCTGTGGCACCGCAGCCGGGTGCGGTCAGCGGCGACTCGCCTGATGGGCCGCTTCCCGCGGGGACCAGCCCGGGATGATGTCATCGCACTGCTGTACGAACGGCGTGAAAGCTCCCTGGCCGCCACCGAAGTGCTGGATGTCCTGGAGCGCACGGAGCGCACGGAGCAGGGGTACCGCGACTAACCGCGAACACCGCGACCGACCCCAGGGGAGGGATCTGTGATGGACATCGGCGTGCGGGGCGCCCTGTGGGGCGTTCTGCTGGCGGCCCTGCCGCTCATGACCCAGGAGGCGATCGCTCTGGAGCATCCACATCTGGCCCTGACGGCCGACCAGATCGAGCGGGCCCGGTCCCGTATGGCCAGCGAGCCATGGGCCGCTCAGCAGGCGGAGGAGATCGTCGAGGAAGCCGAGGACGCCCTCGGCGCCGAGCTGCCCGTCTTCGAGCGAGACTGGTGGCGAGACGGCGCCAAGGATGCCGACTGGGGCGCCATCTACCCCGAGGTCAACCTCCACACCGGGTCGGTGCCACGCCCACCGGCGACCGATGCCTGGAATCTGGCCCTGGCCTACGCCCTAACGGGCCGCCCGGACCTAGGGCGGGAAGCCGTCCGAATCCTCGAGCACTTCGCCGACACCTATACCTTCGAGATCGAGCACTACGACGTGGGACTCAACACGGCCATCTGGGGCATTCCGCTCCTGCACACCCTCGATGTGGTCTGGCCTCTGGTGCCCGAGGACTCGCGGCAGGCGCTGCGGGGGTGGTTCCTGGAGATGGGTGAGCACGTGCTGGCCCATGACAAGGAGTGGGTGGCCCACGGCTGGGGCGGGGCCTTCAACAACCACTACGCCTGGCACAAGCGGCTGCTTGCAGAGCTGGGACTGTTCTATGGCCGGCCCGAGTGGGTCGAATACGCCATCCGGAGCCCCATGGGTGTGGCCGACCTGCTGGAGAATGGTCTGCGCGATGGCGGCCTGTGGCTCGAGAGCTCGTCCAACTACCACTTCACCACCCTCTACGCCCTGGCGCCCATGGCCCAGGTCATGCGCAACGCCGGCCATCCCCTCGACCTCTTCACCCACCGCTTCAGAGGGGGCGCCGTCCTCGAGCAGCTCTTCACGGGCCCCCTGAAGATCGCCCGGCCCGACCGTACGCTGGTTCCGGTGGGCGACTGCTATGGCCGGACGGTGAGCCTGCCGGCGGTCTTCCTCTACGAGATGGGCTATGCCGCCTATCGCAGCCCAGAACTGGGCTGGGTGGTGACCGAGGGCAGGGAGCGCGGCCTGGGCGGTCACGTGGGGCTCACCCGGCTTCTGTACGGCGCCGATGAGGTGACGAGCCGTCCGCCCGATCCCGAGAGCCAGGTGCTGCGCGAGCACGGCTGGGCCCTCCTGCGGGGAAGGGATGCCCACGGCCGGTACTGGGATTCCGACGCACTGGCCCTGTTCGCCACTTGGGATGTCTTCGGCATCCACGCCAACCACGACGCCCTGAGCTTCCAGCTCTTCGGGAAGGGCCGGCCCTTGCTCATCGACGCCGAGGCCACCGCGTCGGGCCACGCCTTCAGCAGCGACGTTCAGCGAGAGCTTAACCGGCACACGGTCTGCCACAACACGGTCATGGTGGACCAGAGCAATCAGCGCCCGAACCACGAGCTGCTCACTCTGGAGAAGGTCGACTCGGCTTCCGGCACGCAGACCGTCGTCGTCTCCGACCCGGACGGCATCCTCTATGAGGGCGTCCGGCAACGGCGCCAAGTGACCCTGACCGAGGCCGGCATCACCGATCGCTTCGAGGTCGAGTCGGGCGAGGAGCATACCTACGACTACTTGCTCCACTACCCCGCAGGGAGTACCGTACAGGTCAATGTGCCCATGGAGCCCATAGAGATGGACTGGGCGCCGGCGGCCCGTTGGCTGCGTAATGCCCGGCACGGCGAGGCCACGGGCGCCGTCGAGGCCACCATCGACGTGGGCGGCGTGGCCCTGGGCCTAACGGTCGCCGCGGAGCCAGGCACCGAGGTGCTCGTGGCCGACTTCCCCTCGTCGGCTGATCACCGGGCCGAGCCCAGCCGTATGATCGTGATCCGCCGACGGACCAGCTCGACGGTGTTCGAGTCGGTCCACCGGATACCCTGAGGGGCAGGTCGCCCCCTGCGCCGGCTAGAACAGTCGCTTCCGTGTGAAGGGCGGGCTCTAGGGTGTCACAGGACGAGACGACACTGTCGGGTAAGCTCGACTCCAAGATCAAGCTGGATGTCGCCCTGTTCTTCGGCGGAAACCCCGATGCCATCGATTCCGCTGCCTCCCTCGGCACCTGGGCGGGCTATCGCGAGGCGGAGATGGAAGAGGCCCTCCAAGAGCTCTGCCGGGATGGCATGCTCGTCCAGTCGGGCTCCGTGTACCGCCTCACCTCCGACCCCGAGATGCGACAGATGCTGGGCCGGTTCCTGGGCCAGTACGAGCAGGCCCGTCAGAGCGTGGAGGATGTCATCGATGGCCTCGAGCGCGACCGCGAGCGCATGGCCGAGCGCATCGAGGAGCTGGAGATCTCCACCCAGGCCATCGTCAAGAGCATGGGTGAAGGCATCGTGGTCGTCGATCCCGAGCTCAGGCTGCGGTTCGCGAACCGGGCCGCCGCCGACATCCTGGGAGACGCTCTCATCCACGGCCTCAGCGAGCCGATCACGGAGCTGGTCGAGGAGGACGCCCTCCTGGAGGCGCTGCGTGAGTCGAAGGACTTCACCGGCGAGGGCCGCAGGGAGATCGAGACCATCGGCCCCCACGGCCAGCGCTACTACCTAATCCACGCCAACGCCATCACCACCGAAGAGGGCGACGTCTACGGCCACATCTGCGTGCTCTCGGACATCACCGAGCTGCGCGAGCTGGATAACCTGAAGTCCGACCTCATCAGCTTCGTCTCCCACGAGCTGCGCAACCCCTTGGGTGCCGTCAAGTCCTATGCCGATACCCTGGTGATCCACTCCGAGCGGCTCGACGAAGAGAAGCGGCGGGAGTTCGCCGAGGTGATCAGCCAGGAGGTGGATCGCCTGGCGCGCCTCATCGACGGCTTCCTGGACATCTCCCGGATCGAGGCCGGACGGGGCCTGGACCTGGTGCTGAGGGAGTTCGATGCGGTAGCGCTGGCCCGGCGAGCCGTGGAGATCCAGTCCGCCGCCGGCGACGAGTGCCCTCTGAGCCTGGAGGCGCCCGACGAGGAGATCCCCATGGTGGCCGATCGGGACAAGATCCTCCAGGTGCTGCTCAACCTCCTAAGCAATGCCGTCAAGTACTCCCCCGAGGGCGGCGAGGTGACTCTGAGTGTCGCCCGGTCCGACAATGAGGTACAATTCACGGTGATCGACCAAGGGCTCGGCATCGATAGCAATCAGATGGCGCAGATCTTCACCCCCTTCTACCGCGTGCGCCGCTCGGAGACCCGAAGTGTGCGCGGAACGGGCCTGGGCCTGTACTTGTCGCGGCATCTCGTGGAAGCCCACGGAGGTCGGCTCTGGGTCGAGAGTGAGCCCGGCCAAGGGTCTCGCTTCTACGTGGCCCTACCCGAGCGTAGCGCGGAGAACGGTGATACATCGCGATGAGCAGCAGTGACCCGGCCCACGTTCTGGTGGTCGATGACGAGAAGGCCACCTGTGACGTCATCCGTTTCAACCTGGAAGCTCGGGGCTACTCGGTGGATACCGCCATGGATGGCGACCAGGCCCTCCGCAAGGTGGTCGACCGAGTGCCCGATCTGATGATCCTGGACATCAACATGCCGGGAGTCAGCGGTTGGGAGGTCCTCGATCTCCTGCCCGAGGACGACCAAATGGCGGACATCCCCATCATCATCCTCTCCGGACGAGACTCGGTGCAGGACATCAGCACCGGGTGGTCGTACGAGATCCTGACCTACTTCACCAAGCCCTTCGACATGGACGACCTGTTGGACTTCGTCGACCGAGTGGTCGGAGAGGTCGAGGAGGACGAGGAGTCTTGAGCGCTCCCGTCGTCGGTGTGGGCATCGCTACCCTGGACTACGTCTGCCTGGCGCCCGAGCTCCCCGCCCCCGATCGGAAGGCCCCCATCGAGCGGTTCACCATCCAGGGCGGGGGACCGGTCGCGACGGCCATGGTCACCCTCCAGCGGCTGGGCATCCCGACCGCCATCCATGCCGCCGTGGGCGACGACTCCCTCGGCCAGTACATCGGCGGCGACCTGCGGCGGGAGGGCGTGGATACGAGCGGCATGCGCTTCGAGCCAGGCTCGGACTCGTCCTTCGCCTTCATCCTGGTCGAGCAGGCTACGGGCCGACGGTCCATCAGCTACTACACCCGGGGAGTCTCGCCCCTGACGCCCGAGGAGATCGACCCCGCACGGGTCCACGGCGCATCCGTCCTCCATGTGGACGGCCACGCCCCCGATGCGCAGATCCACGCCGCCGCCCTCGCCCGAGAGAAGGGCGTGCCCGTGGTCTACGACGCGGGCTCCGTCCAGCCACGATGCAACGAGCTGGTGGCCCTCACCGACTACCTGGTCACTTCCGAGCATTTCCCGACGGAATACACCGGCCTGCGCAAGCTCCCCAAGGCCATCGACCGGCTGATCGAGCACGGACCCAAGACGGTCGTCGTGACCCTGGCCGAGCAGGGGTGCCGATTGGCCACCACCAGCGGACAAGAGGACGTGCCCGCCGACCCCGTGACCAGCCTAGTGGACACCACGGGCGCCGGCGACGTGTTCCACGGCGCCTTCATCTACGGCATCCTCAAGCAGTGGGATCTGCGCCGGACCTGCCAGTTCGCCAACCTGGTAGCGGGGATCTCCTGCCAGACCCTAGGCGGCCGGGCGGGAATCCCCACCATCGCGCAAGTCGAGAAGATCATGATCCAGAAGTCCACCGGCTAGAAGCTGGCACGCTGAGGGATGACATGCGATGAGCGCCTCGACATACCATTACTGCGCCACTAGCGTGGAAGCCGTGCGCGCCGAGCCCGACCACGGCGCCGAGCGTGTCACCGAAGCTATGCTGTGGGATGAGCTGGTGATCGACGACGAGGCGGCCGACTGGCTGCGGGTGACGCTCGCCTCCCAGGCCGGCTACGGCGGATGGATCCCTCGCTCGGCCGTCGCCGAGGGCAGCCGGCCCGAAGGCACCGAAGCGGTCGTGTTGAGGCCGTGTGTGCCCCTGTCGCCCCATGGGGAGGAGCCCGGAACCTGCGCAGGCGTGCTCTGGATGGGGTCCGCTGTATGGGTGGACGGCTCAGGCGGCAAGGAGAGCCTCTCCCGTCTGCGTGGGCCCGACGGCCGGGAGTACTCCGTGCCCTCGGAGTTCCTGTCGGAGCTCTCCGTGGCTCGGGCCGAGCCGCCCGTCGCCCGAGCGGCCAGTGCGGCCCAGAACGCCCTGAGCCTGATCGGGGTGCCCTATCTCTGGGGCGGGATGACCTTTCGGGGCGTGGACTGCTCGGGCCTGATCCAGGTCGCCTACCGCGCCGTGGGCGTCGTCCTGCCGCGCGATGCCGACCTTCAGTACGATGCCGGCAAGCCCGTCTCGGCGGGCGATCTGCGGGCCGGCGACACGGCGTACTTGGCGTCCGATGACCGGATC
>WJIW01000244.1 GCA_014730065.1 Armatimonadia bacterium
CCCAAAGACAGCCGAATCCAGCACCGAACACCCGAGACCGCCCTGGAGATGATGGACGACTGGGCGCGCCTCACCACTGACGCCCGGAAGCGCCGAGCCGCCGAGGCGATCCGTGACGGCGACCAGGAGACTCTACAGGGACTCCTACAGGCGTACCTCTTCACCTACAGCAAGCGAGGCACCCGCGTGAGCCGCCACACCCTGAAGGCCTACCGCCTAGCTGTGCGGTCTTTACTGGCCTGGTGCGTCGAGCAAGGGATCAAGGTCCACCATCTGACCCGGGACGAGGCCCTACGCTACACCCGCCACCTCGAGGCTTCGGACTTCTCGCCGGCCACGATCAACCAGCGCCTCGCCGGCGCCCGCCAGCTTCTGGCCGCGCTGAGGTGGGTAGGTCTCGCGGACGAGACTCCCTTCGAGAAGGTAGCAGTAGAGGATCAGGACCCGACGGCCAAGGTCGATCCCTTCTCGCGCCAGGAGCTCGCCGAGCTGCTCACCAAAGCCGAGGAAGAGGGCAACGACCGCCTGACGTGCTTGATCCACTTGGGAGCACACGCCGGGCTTCGCGTATCCGAGGCCGCGGAGCTCACGTGGGAGGATGTGGATCTGGTGGCGGGCCGGGTCACCGTCACCCACGGCAAGGGTAACAAGGTCCGCCGCATCGACCTCACGCCGCAGACGGTCGCTGCCCTGGACCGCATCCGTCCGAAGGGCAAAGCGGCGGGGCCGGTGTTCGGGGTCCAGGAGCGCCGACTTCAAGACACCTTCTCACGGCTCTGCCGGCGGACGGGCGTTGATCGGAAGGGTCTGCACGCCCTCCGTCACACCTGCGGTACCGAGCTCTACCGGCTAACCCGGGACCTGAAGCTGGTAGCCCGCCACCTGGGCCACGCCTCCACGCGTCCGACGGAGATCTACGCTCACCTAGCCAACGAAGACTACAGCGAGGGGATTGCCCGCTTGGGGGAAGTTATCGGGGCGGCGTAGGGCCGTCCTCAGAGAGCGTGTCGCCCTAAGCGCGGGCGCCCGTCGGGGACTGAATGGCTGCAACGCCGTCACCCCTTCGGGCTTCCACGAGGAGACTAGTGCATCCCCGCAAGTGGATGCCGTAACTGGCGACCCGACAGAATGCCATGAGCAGAACGCTCGCCGCGAATCCAGGACAAGCGTGGATAGCACGCCCAACGGGCTCCGAGGGCACCGGGGAAGTCGCGGGCGTGACGGGCCTCCAGGGCGCCGCGGGTGTCGCGGGCGCGGCGGGCTCCCAGGGCGTCGCGGGTGTCGCGGGAGTCCAGGGAGGGGATGGAGAACAGGTATTCTAGGGTTACCAGGGATGGTCGCGATGCGATGCTATGGCACCGCCGTACTAAGGCCACAGCCATCGTCAGCATAGGTCGCGTCCGACTGCTTCTGGCCGACCAGAAGGTATGAGTGTACCTGCCTGACAGGAGGGTGCAGGTGTGAGTTCGTGTAACCAAGCACTTCGCGACGCTCTCGACAGCGCACTAGGGGAGCCAGTTCGGGTCACAACTCACGACCCGCAGAGGCTGGACGCTATCTACCGCAAACTGGGACAGCTAGCTTCGGATCACGGACATGCCTCTCCTGTTGACCCTCAGGAGTACGGACGGCTCGTCGAGGTACGGCGGTCTACTTCATTCCCTCGACGATATGCCGAGACGCTGGAGCGTGCTGGGGAGCTGTCTCGCTGGTTGGATCGGGACCCAGAAGCGGCAGCAGAGTACATGCGCGAACGGTCCGAGGTGCGGGCCACGGGACCGCATGCCGCAGTGCGAGAGTGCCTGAGGGCGGCCAGGACTGTGCCGACTGACGTAGTGCGTGCGCCGCCAGGCTGGGAGGACCTCCTCGTGAACGAAGACCATGTCTTGTGCATACCTCCCAAGTTAGTCGAGAGACTGCTGAGAGAGAGGCACGGACTCGACGTACCAGCGCGTACCATCAAGAGGTGCATCCCGGACGGCCCGTTCGGTGGCTTCATCGACCCTAATTGTCGCCGGAACCGGTACTGGGTGCCTCTGGATCCGCTTGTTTTCGATGCCTTCGCCATCTACAGGCAGGATTGGTCACGCGTAGTGAAAGCGCTACTTGAACGAGAAGAAGGACCGATGACCATGCGATACGAGCGAGTCAGCAAAGACCTCGCTGCGGAAGCGGGCAAACTCGCCGACGTGGAGCTGGTCGACCCGTTTACCGTCCGCCGATGGGCGAAGGGTACCACAACCCCCGAGCTCTACCACCGGCAACTCCTCTGGGCATTGCTCACGGACGGTTCATAGGCCGTTAGGCGGACCTAACTCCCTTGTGACACGATCTGCCAATTGTCCCCCCTCGTGCCTAACTAGTATCACGGATAGTAGGCCACAACCACACGTCTGAGCGTGTGGCTGTCCGGAAGGGTCCTCGGCCGGACCACCTTCGGAGTCGCTCTTCGTGGCACTAGGTGCACGCAATATCGACGGATGCTCGATGGATCTGGGGGAACGCCCCTTCTTTCCACCCGACTCGGGTTTCCCCGGCCGCCAGGCCGGATAACCACCTAGTGCGACGCGACGGTCCGGCCAATGCACCAGCCCGGGAGGAGGCATGCAGCCGGCCTCCCGGGCCAGGTGCGGACTCCTGGGAAGGACTGATCGCTATGTACGCATGCAACAACGCAGTATGCCTCGCCATGCCTGACGACCGCCCGATTGGGCCCGACTCTCCAACTGGGGAGTCATTTGGGGACTCCAGGCCCGTCACGGTCCCAGTCCCAGGGCCGCTCTACTGGGAGCGTCAGCACATTCCCCGGGGCATCTCCTCGAGTCCCCATCCAGAGACCCACGCCCTCGGGTTGCGATGGGAGGACTACAACACCAATGAATGACACCGGCACCCTCAAGGAGGCCTTCCTAGCCGACCCCCGAGCCCTGGTCACCCGCCTGGGCTACACAGTGGACGAGAAGCGCCACGACAGGAAGAACCTCTGGGTGTACGACGGGGACGAGACAGAGGCTTCCCTAGCGATCCAGACCACGGGGAAACACGCCGGCACTTGGACCCGCTTCGGGTCCGACGAGTCCGGCGACTGCTTCACCTTGGTTCAGCGCACCCGCCCCGGCACGTCCTTCCCCGATGCCTGCGAGCTCGTGGCGTCGGTATACCAAGCGGTTCCGAACGACTCGGGCGACGGAGGGGACGATGCGCCGCCGCAGCGCAAGCCTAAGAAGAAGAGGGCGACCCGGGCGAAGAAGGTGGGTGAGGAGCGGTATGAGCTCCTGGACGCCCGCGGGCTCCTGGTCGCCACCCACGTTCGGCTGGACTTCGAAGACGGCACCAAGCAGATGTGGTACGAGCGGAAGGGCGAGAAGGGGCTCGGCGGGATGGCGACCGCCGATCTTCCTCTGTATGGCCTGCCTAACCTGAAGCGCGACCCGTTCAAGGTGAAGCCCACATTCGTCGTGGAAGGCGAGAAGGCGGCCGACGCCCTCACGGAGCTCGGCGCCATCGCCGTGGGCACCGCCTGCGGAGCTTCCGTTCAGCCCTCGCAGAAGGTCCTGTCCGTCCTGAAGGAGCGCGAAGTCTACCTGTGGCCCGACGCCGACCCGGCGGGCTGGAAGCACATGGACGGGATCGCCGACAAGCTCCGGACCCTGGGCTTCGAGCCGAAGCTGATCTCCGACCCCGCGGCCGAAGCCAAGGACGACGCCGCGGACTGGCTGGAGCGTGGCGGGACGGAGGAGAGCCTGGCGGCCCTGGTGGAATCGGCCGAGCCTTACCCCGAGCCGCAGGAGTCGGAGGACGACTTCCAGGGGCCGAGCGAGGATCTGCTAGCAGGGACGGAGCGGGACGAAGACACGGGCCTGCCGGTGATCGTTACCACGGACGTTCCCCTTCGCGTCCAGTCACGGGAGGCGCTGGAGGCCGTCGTGGCCGCCAACGACCCGCCCCGGGTATACGTCCGTGACGGCAAGCTGACCACCATTGAGTTCACCGAGGATCATAAGGCGGTTCTGAACCTGGCCACCGAACACCGCATCCGGGGTATCATAGCCCGATCCGCCGAGACCGTCCGAGTCGTCAACCGCGGGGACGAGCGGAAGCCCTTACCGGTGGCCCCGCCCATCGACTT
Source organism: Armatimonadia bacterium (assembly GCA_014730065.1). Taxonomy (GTDB): domain Bacteria; phylum Armatimonadota; class Zipacnadia; order UBA1398; family UBA1398; genus UBA1398. Next base: position 4,130 of record WJIW01000244.1, read on the forward strand.
GGTGCGGGACCTGGAGAGCCAGATCAGCGCCTGGGTGGCCGAGCATGGGGAGTGGCCGTTCCCGCCCATTGAGGGCGTGACCGCTTGCCCCGTCCTTCGGCCCGATGGAACTGTGTGCGACACCCCTGGATACGACCCCCAGACACGCTTATTCTACCACCCCGACAGTTCGCTCAGAATCCCACCAGTGCCGGACGAACCGACCCCCGACGACCTGGTGTCCGCACTGGATACCGTGAACGACGTGATCGGCGAGTTCCCCTTCGAGGACGGGGCCTCCCATTCGAACACCGTGGCCCTGATGCTGACTTCGGTGGTTCGCCCGTGTATCGAGGGGCCGGTGCCGATGGCCCTCTTGGACGCCCCGCAAGCGGGGACAGGGAAGAGCCTCCTGGCCGACGTGATCTCCCACATAGCCACGGGCCGGTATGCGGCGATGTTCGCGGCGCCGGTTCGGGAGGAGGAGTGGACCAAAAAGCTGACCTCGGTAATCCTGGGCGGCGCCACGGTCGTTACCATCGACAATATCGACCGGCCACTGGAGTCCGCCGCCCTGGCTTCGGCGATCACGTCCGGCGCGATCTCCGACCGTATCCTGGGCCAGTCGAAGCAGGTAGACCTGAAGGTGTCCGTGACGTGGATGGGCACCGGGAACAACATCCAGCTAGGCCGGGACATGCCCCGCCGGTGCTACTGGATACGCCTGGACGCGCAGACCTCCCGCCCGTGGGAGGCCCGGGAGTTCCGGCATTCCGACCTCCGCGGGTATGTGCAGAAGGAGCGCGGGCGGCTCCTGTCCGCCCTCCTGACCATCGCCCGCTCCTGGTACGTGAACGGGCAGCCGGCGCCCCCGAAGTCCTGCAAGCTGGGCGGCTTCGAGGAGTGGTCCCGGGTGATCGGCGGGATGATGGAGAACCTCGGGGACCCGAGCTTCCTGAAGAACGCCGACACCCTATACCAACGTTCGGCCGAGGCGGACAACGCCTGGGAGGGCTTCCTGCGCGAGTGGCTGGGGTCCATTGGCTCCTACCCCGTGACCGTCCGTGAGCTAGCCCACCGGTTGGACCCCGAGCATATGGAGTATAGCGAGGATCTCCACGACCTGGTTCCGAGCGAGGTCCTGAACCGTAACGGCGACCTGAACCGAAGCAAGTTCGGCAAGGCGTTGGCGCGACAGGATGGGGTCCGGTACGGGCAAGACAACCTCCGCCTGGAGCGTGACGAAGCCGACGGACACACCCAGAAGAACACCTGGAAGGTGGTCACCGACTAGTGATGGGTAACCAACGACGCAACAATAACGGCCGGCCCCGTGTGTCAACAAAACGCGAACGTTATCACAAGCTCGCCGGGGCGCGGGCGCTGCTCCACAACAAGGGGTGCAAAGGGGGCAAAAGCGACTCCACACAAAGGGGTGCAAAAGGTGCGAGGGGTGCAAGGGGTGCAAACATCCGCAAAGCCGCTTGTGGGGCGGGTCTGCGGCTGCACCCCTTCCAAAACCAAAGGGGTGCAAGGGGTGCAAACCGGCTCTTTGGGGGTTCGGGTTGCGCCTGAAACAACAAGGAGGACTGCTGTTGACAGTGCCTAGGTGTGTGGGAGCCCCTCCTCGGAAGCTTGGAAGAGGCGACACGCAGAGGTGCGAAAGCACTTGGATTGGCTGCGGGCGATGGAGGGCAGCTACTGCATCCACCACCCGGAGGCAATGCCGCGTGACTGCGTAGAGATGGTCCGGCTTCAATGGGGCCACGTCCCTGAGGACGTGGATACCCGGCTTCGCTGCGCTACGCCGTGGCAAGCCGAGACACCAGCCTGTCACGGCGAAGCCGAAGGCGGAGCCGGACTTCAATGGGGCCACGCCCCTGAGGACGTGGATACGGCTCACTCGGCGTGAACCATACCACGTCTCCAGACTCGCTTCAATGGGGCCACGCCCCTGAGGACGTGGATACGTGGTGTCCAGCGTGAC
>WJIW01000245.1 GCA_014730065.1 Armatimonadia bacterium
CCAGTGTCAGCAGATCCCCAACCACGAAGGACGCCCCCACGCCACCCGTCAGCAGGCTCAGCCCGAGCAGGCTCACGCCCACCTGCATCCAGGTCACCGCGTGGGTCCGAACACCGTAGAGAGCGCGGTTCCAGATGGGCGCGAAGATGACGAACAGGCCCGTGATCAGGCCCGAGTTGGTTGCCGTGGTCGATTGCAGGCCCAGGGTCTGCAGGATGTACGCCACGCCCAGCACCACGCCGATGCCCAGGCCCACCCTCCAGGACTCACGGCTCAGGCGCCTGGCGAAGGGCACCATGACGAGCGCGGCCAGACCGAAGCGGATCGAGAGGAAGGAGTAGACTCCGTACTGGGCGATGGCATCCTTGACGATGACAAAGGTCCAGCCCCACACGGCGGTGACGCCGAGGAGCAGCAAGGCGACGAACAGGTTGCGGGCTCGCGAGGGGGCCGACATGGCGCTGCCCATCCATTCCCGAAGCGATGAGGGTACCGGGCCGGAAACGGGCTGTCCAGCGACCACCGACCGCAGGGAAAGGCCGCCGGGAATGGTATAATAGTAGAAACATATCATCGGAGGCGAAGTATGCTAGGGGACCAACGCCTGACTCACAGAGGCCTGGAGCTGATCGCGGGCAAGTTCAAAGCCCTCTCCGACCCTACCCGCCTCGCGGTCATGCAGACCCTGATGCAGGGCGAGAAGAGCGTCACCGAGATCGTCGAGGTCACGGGAGCGAGCCAGCCTAACGTCTCTCGGCATCTTGGCGTGCTGCACCGGGCGGGGCTCGTGGCCCGCCGCAAATGTTGGCCCCACTGCATCTACTCCATCGCCGATGCCACCATCGAGGACGTGTGCCGGGCCATGTGCGATACCGTCGCACAGCACGATGAGCCCATCTTCGAGTAGCGCCATTCCCGGAGGTCATACCAGCGACCACCCTCCAGCTCACACAGCTAGCGGCGCGAGCCCTCCCCGCAGGCACCGGGGAAGCGTGGCTGGTGGGCGGCGCCGTCCGCGATCTCCTGCTAGGCCGGCCGAGCCCCGACCTGGACTTGATCGTCGCCGGCGACCCGGCCGCCAGCGCCGAGGCCATCTTCGACGCCGTCCGAGGAGTAGCCACCAAAGCTGGCTGCGTACGGCTGCACGATGACCCGGAGACATGGCGCGTCGCCGCTGGGGACAAGGTGATCGACCTGGTGCCCCGGGGGCCCGACCTGGTGGCCGAGCTGCGCCGCCGCGACCTGACCATCAACGCCATGGCCCTGCCGCTGGAGGCGAGCCTCAGCGGCGACCTGAACGATGCTCTCATCGATCCCACGGGTGGGCTAGCGGACCTCCGCGCGGGGATCGTCCGGGCCGCCGGTGAGCGCAGCCTCGTCGCCGATCCCCTGCGCGTCCTGCGGGTCGTCCGCTTCGCCACCGTATTGGGTTTCGACGCAGACCCACGGACCATGGACCTGGCCCGGCAGGCCGCGCCGTATCTGGCGCGGATGCCCGGTGAGCGCATCGGAAAGGAGCTGCTCGATACCCTGGCCAATGCGGCTCGCGATCGGGGCATCGCGCTGCTCAGAGAGCTCGGCTGCACGGACATCCTTCTCCCCGAGCTGGAGGCCCTATCGGGCATCGAGCAGGGGGGCTACCATCACCTGGACGCACTATCCCACAGCCTGGAGGTCGTCCGCATCGCAGGCGAGATCCTGGAGGGGTCGGTGGTGCCCACCGGCATTGGGCCCGAGATGCTGGCGGAAGCTCGAAGGACGGTGCTCACCCAGCCGCTGGTGGGGGTCCGGACCCGTCCGGGTCTCTTGGCCCTGGCAGGCCTACTCCACGACATCGGAAAAGCGCCGTGCCGAGAGGTGCGCCCCGACGGGCGTATCCGGTTCACGGGCCACGAGGCGGAGGGAGCATCCATGGCGGGGAGCATCGCGCGCCGCTTTCGCCTGACGGGTCGCGAGACGCAGTACCTGCGGGCCGTGGTGAAGCTGCACATGCGGCCGTGCATGCTGGGGGCCGAAGTGGACCCGCCCGCGCCGAGGGCCTTGGGCCGGCTCCTGCGCGAGGCCCGCTCCCGCACCCCGGACGTGGCGATCATAGCCCTCGCCGACCGGCTGGCGGCCCGGGGACCGGCGGCGACGGAGGATCTCCTGCGCAGGCAAGCATCGGCCGTGGGCGACCTGCTGGCCATGTGGCTGGCCCAATCGCGAAGGAGTGAGGACGCTTCGCCCCTAATCACTGGCTTGGACGTCATGCGCGAGCTGAGCGTATCCGAAGGTCCCTTGGTGGGCGAGGTACTCGCGGAGGTTCAGGCGGCGACGGCGGCGGGGGAGGTCGACTCCCGGCAAGAGGCCCTGGAAGTGGCCCGGGAGTTCCTGGCGAGCAAGTCCCCCTCGCCCGGCCAATCGGAGGTGGAGTGTGTCGATGGCTAGGTTCGATCTCCATACCCACACTCACTGCTCCGACGGGCGCCTCTCGCCCACGGAGCTGGTATCGGCTGCCAAGGAAGCCTCCGTCGACGGCATAGCCATCACCGACCACGACACCACCGCAGGCGTGGCCGAGGCCATGGAGGCCGGCGAAGAGCTTGGGGTGCGCGTGATTAGCGGCGTGGAGATGACCAGCGAGGAGAGCGCCTTCGAGTGCCACATCCTGGGGTACTTCGTGAACCACTCCGAGGGCGATCTCCAGGCGCTGCTACAGAAGACTCGACGAGCCCGGGTGGACCGGGCCCGGGAGATGCTCCGCCGGCTGAGGCAGATGGACCTGGATGTATCGGAGGCGGAGGTGGTCCAGCTCCACGGCCCGGGGGCCGTGGGGCGGCCGCACATCGCATCCCTCCTCGCCAGCAAGGGGTACGCGCCCACGGTGCGGCAAGCCATGCGGCGGTACCTGAGCAAGCGCTCGCCGGCGTACGTGCCGCGCATGAAGCTCTCACCCGAGGAGGTCGTCGGCGCCATACGGGCCGACGGCGGCGCCCCCGTGTTCGCCCATCCGGGGCTGATGGGCATGGATGAGCTCATCGCCCGCTTGGTGCCCGTGGGATTGGCCGGGGTGGAGGCTTACTACCCCGAGCATAGCGAGGCCGACGTGGCCCGCTATGCGGCTATGGCCAAGGACCTGGATCTGGTGGCAACGGGGGGGTCGGACTTCCATGGGCTCGAATCCAGCCGCCACGCCAGGCTGGGCGATGCCTATGTGGATGAAGAGACCCTCGAAGAGCTAAGGAGTAGGTGTGGGCTGCGGGAGACAGGGGGCTCCGCGACCTGAGTCACGGAGGCCCGGCCAGCGTTGGCCGGTTGGAGGTTAGTCGATTGCCACAGGGATCGGTAGACATCACATACGATCGGTGCAAGCTCTGCGGGGTGTGCGTCGCCGTCTGCCCCACGGACAACCTGGAGATCCAGGAGGGCCGGCTCGTCGCCTACGACCGCTGCACCGGCTGCCGGCTGTGCGAGCTGCACTGTCCGGATTTCGCCATCGTGGCCACCCGCGAGGATGTTAAGGGCGAGTCCGGTGGGAAGAAGACCAAGAGCAAAGGCGGAGGCAAGAAGAAGGCCACCACCGGCGCCAAGAGCGAGAGCGGGGGCGACTAGATCATGCCGCGCAAGCGGTTGATGCAGGGCAATCAGGCGGTGGCCGAGGGCGCCATCGACGCGGGCATGGAGTTCTTCGGCGGCTACCCCATCACACCGGCCTCCGAGGTGCTTCAGTACCTGGTCAAGCGCAATGAGATCAGGGCAGTACAGTTCGAGGACGAGATCAGCTCCATCTGCTCCATCCTGGGCGCCTCCCTCGCCGGAGCCAAGGCCATGACGGCCACATCGGGGCCCGGCTTCTCGCTCATGCAGGAGGCGGTCGGCCTCGGCCACATGATGGAGACGCCCTTCGTTGTGGTGAACGTGCAGCGGGTCGGGCCCTCCACGGGAATGCCCCCCC
>WJIW01000246.1 GCA_014730065.1 Armatimonadia bacterium
CCTGCTCGGCGGCCACGGGGGCCACATCCGACCAGGTGCCATGGAATGGCGCGTTCAGATCGATCCAGGTGATGAGACTGTCCCAGCCGTAGTCATCGAGCTCCACCCCATGGTGGCGGCCGTACATGAGCATCTGCACTAGCTCGGTGGTGTCGGCCTTGAACTCGGCCGGGGCGAGCATCCGCAGGTCACTCTCGATCCCCGGGCGGCGCACGAACCGATGGAGGTTCGCATAGGAGACCGTGAAGTTGCCGCCTCGCGAAGGACCGCAATTGCCGCTGATCTGGGAGCTCCAGTCGGTGATCCACTCCTCCCCCCGCAGGTCCATGAGGGGCGCGCCCCCGCCGTATGGCTGGCCATCGTGGCAACCCACACAGAACCGGTCCAGGGTCGGCTGGACATCGTCGACAAAAGCGAACCCGTGGACGGGGCCATGGCCCTCCCAGGGAGTGATCTCGTCGGGCGGGCGGGTCGACGCCTCGGGGAGAGTAGTCACCACCGCTTCCTCCCGGGCCTCGTGGCAGCCCGCGCAGGAGACGGCCTCGCCGGGCATACCGACGAGCCAGCTCCGCATGAGCTGCACGGCCTGTCCGGACTCGTCCAGGGGCTGGAGGAAGATGGGCGTGTTGGCGGGGATCTTGAAGCTCGCCGAGCCGCTGCCGTCCACGGGCACGGTGCCCAAGACGCGCTTGATGTCCCATGGGCCGTCCATGCCGATGGAGCCCAGCAGGCCTCCCACCCCGCGGGAGCTGAAGTAGTAGGTCCCCACCCGCAGCTCTTTCACTGTGCCCCGGGGGACGCCGTCGAGCCCCGGACCCTGATAGATGTCGGCCACGAACGCCGACGCTTCATCTTGTGCCGGATCAACCCGGTCGGGGATGACCGGTGGCGTGGGGCGGGGCGTGGGCACGAGGGGCTCCAGAAGCGCCTCGCCCTCGGCCTGGTGGATCAGGGTCATGTTGTCGAAGACGTCGACCAGGTAGATGCCCCATAGCGCATCGGGCTCCGGCTTCATGGCGACGATGAACTGCTCCTCATCCAGGGGCCACGGGTGGAGGATCTGGGGCCACACACCATCCACCAGGCGGTCGCGGACGATGGGCTCCACGTCCTTGCCCCAGCCGGGGATCTCCTGCACGACGCCCTCGGCCTCGTGGTGACCGAGGCCCGGGTCGAGCACGAGCATGCGGCCGCTGCGGGGATTGCCATGGTGGCCCCCGGCGATGCCCACCACCTGGCTCGGGTGACCGGGTATGGGCCGGGCGAAGAAGAAGGACGGCGTGAAGTACGAGCCACTACCGTAGTACTCCTCCTGCTTGGTGCCATCGGGCTTCATGCGGAACAGGATGCGGCTGTTGGAGTGGGGGAGGTCGGTGTACTCCCAGCGCAGGTACATGACCCGGCCGTCGTGGAGGACCGTGGGGCACCAGTCGCTGTCCTGCTCGAAGGTGAGCTGCCGCACGACGCCCGTGTCCCGGTAAAGCCGGTAGAGGGAGACCATGTGGCGGCTGCCATACTCGCAGGGCAGGCCCTGGTAGGTGGCCGTGGAGGCGAAGATCACATCCCCGTCGGGCAGGTAGCAGGAGTCGAAGTGTCCCACGTCTTCGCCATCGTCGGGGACGACTTGGCTCAGGTCACCTGAGGTCAGGTCGAGCTCGAAGACCCGCCAGTTCGGCTGGGCATCGCCCACCGAGGAGAACATAAGGGCCTCGGCATCGAAGCTCAGCTCCAGGTCCTTGACGATCCTCCCCCCGTCGGGGCGATGGAGGGTCTCCAGCGCGGGTGCTTGACGCAGGCCCTGGAGCCGCGCCACATCGTTCGTCCAGCCGGTGCGGGGCAGTGTGTCGTTGGTGTGGGCATTCAGTGTGCCGACGCCGAGCTGCGCGCCAATGGCGCTCCGGGCGGCGGGGCCCAGGGTCCTGCGCAGGAGGATCAGGGAGTCGAAGTCCACCGCGGGATTGCGGAGGAGCAGGTCGCGCTGGAGCTCCACGAACCCCTCGGCCCGGAGCCACTGGTCTCGGTCGCCCGCCGCCATGCCCGCCGTGATGGGGTCTGTTTGGCGTCGGAGGGCATCAATGCGTCCGAGGTAGCTGGCCTCGTCTGGGTAGAGGTCGGGATGGCGACGGCAAAGGCGGCGCACGAGTCGCTCCAGGGCGTCGGCATCCATGAGGGGCCACTGGGTACCGACGGCGCTCCACCGGCTGCGGGACTCCACGGCCTGGGCGTACAGGTCGCTCCACGCTTCGGCGTCCACGGCGATCTCCTCGGCGGAGAGGCTCGCGGCGCGCTCGTTCAGGGAGGTCGCGTCCGGCCCGGCGTGCCTGGCGACTCGGGCAATGGCTCGTAGGGCCGAAGCGTGGTCGGTCGTCCAGTCGTACTCCACGGGCTCGAGGGCGATGGAGCGCGTTGACCACTCGCTCGTGCTGCTCTGATTGGCGGGGCGGTGATCGGCCAGGTTGCGGGTGGGCTCATCGATCCCGAAGACCTGGACCTCCGTCAGGTGGAGCCAGGTAACACGGGGTACCGAGATGCGGACGTACCGCGCCGATCGGCCTCCCAGATCGACCTCGATCTTTGGCTCACCCTCGGTGGGCTCAGCGTTCTCGTGAGCAGTGGTCCAGGTGGCGCCATCCCTCGAAAGCTGCACCTGGAACCCCTCGAGACGCTCGGGCATGTGCGGCGAGTGGATCACCATTCTGGCCAGAACCGACTCCTCGCTCAGGTCCACCTGCCACCAAGGCTCCTCCCGGCCGCTGGTGTGGAAGTGGAAGCGGCCCGACGCATCGCCATCGACGGCCCCCGCGGCGTCCTCGGTGGTCAGCACACCACCCTGGGCCGGGCGGGCCCCGGCGACGGCCTCGCGCCAGGAGGGCTCCGCGCCCCAGGCCGTTACTGGCAGAGCGAGGATCACGGCACTCAGGGCGAGCTTGGTCACCAGGTCACGCGGGGGGAGTCGCATGGAAGAGGCACCCTCTCAGGCAGCGGTCGATGGCCGCGATTACCGCAGGTTTGCCCCCATGCGCCGCGAATCCTCGCGCTCTATGCCACCCAGCCCAATTTCTGGCGCAGGGCGGAGACGGTCAGGTAGGTCACGAATCCCAGCAGCAGGACGATCCCTTCTCTTCGCGACACCCTCCGCCCCGAAGCGGCGAACCAAAGCAGGACCAGCGTCATCAGCAGCATGGGGGCAGCGTCCCACGTTAGGGCCTCGGCGGCCACCTGGATGGGCGTGATGGTGGCCGCGAGCCCGATGACCAGCATTAGGTTGAAGAGGTTCGAGCCGATCACGTTGCCCACCGAGAGCCCGGCCTCCTGGCGGTACGAGGCCACCACCGACGCGGCCAGCTCGGGCAGCGATGTGCCGATGGCGACGATGGTCACCCCGATGACCAGCTCGCTCACGCCCAGGGCCTTGGCGATCACCGTGGCTCCCTCGACCAGCAGGTGGGCGCCCGCGGCCAAGCCCACGAGCCCCGCGGCCACGAGCACCACGTCGATCCAACGCGATCCCGGCACCTTCGGAGCCGGTGGGGCGGTCTGGGCTTCGCGGTAGGCGCTGCGTATGCACCACAGGGTGTAGGTCAGGGCGCCGCTAAGCAGGAGGATCCCCTCCCAGCGGGCGATGGTGCCGTCGATAGCCAGGAGTACGAAGCCCACGGAGACGACGAGAACCAGGGGCAGATCGGTCCGGACCGTGCGCTCCTCGAGGATCAGGGGGCTCAAGAGCGCCGCGCTGCCGATGATGAGCCCGATGTTAGCGATATTGCTTCCGAGGACGTTTCCAATGGCCAGGTCGCTGACGCCCCGTAGGGCGGCGATGACCGAAACGATGGCCTCGGGGGCCGAGGTGCCATAGGCGACCACGGTGAGCCCGACGATGAGGCTGGAGACACGGAAGGCCAGGGCTAGGCGCGCTCCGCCCCGCACCAGCGCCTCGGCCGAGCCCCCGACCAGGGCCGCGCCGATGATCACTCCCACGACCGGCAGAACCAAGGAAGACACCGCTCCTAAGGGGTGCTGCTGACAACTGATGATAGCAGAGGATGGGGGCCTTGAGTATCGCCATCGCCCTGGGAGGAGACTGGCGGTAACCGCCCCAAGATGCTACCATATCGCCTGGTTCAGGCGAGGTTTCGCTCCGGGAGTGAGAGCATGACACGCACCGTATGGCGCCTTGGGGCCGCGGCTCTCGTGGTCGCCGGCTTTGGCGTTAGCTTGATTCAGGTGGCCGAGGGCCAGAGCGCCCGCGACCAGCGGTCAGCCGTGTACTCCAAGATCAGGCAGGCTCGCTCCGAGCGTGGCCAAGCCGTCTCCAAGCTGCGCGACGCCCAGGCCGAGCTGAAGGCCTGCGCCCTCCGCCTCGAGCGGGCCGAAGCGGACCTACGCGCCGCTGAGGAGCGATACACCCAGACCCGCCGCGACATCGTAGACACCCAGACCGCCGTCGATGATGCCAAGCGAGAGCTTTCCGAGGCCCAGGACCTTCTCGGCCAGCGGCTGGTGGCCGTCCGCAAGTCGGGCGACTCGGACTACCTTGCCGTCGCCATGGGCGCCAGCGACTTCACCGACCTGGCGGGCCGCACATACCTCTTCAACGAGCTCGCCGAGGCCGACGCCGATCTGGTGCTCCGCATAGATCAACGCCGCGAAGAGACCGAGCGTCGGGTCATCGAGCTTGAGCGGCAGAAGAGCCAGGCTGCCACTGAGCGCGACAAGATCGAGGAAGCCCGCAAGGTCATCGAGGCCGAGAAACGGGAGAAGGCCCGCCTAGCGGCCGAAGCCGAGGCCGAGGTCGAGGCCTACAACGCCAAGGTCGCCCAGCTCCAGGCCGAGGCTGCCCAGCTCACGGCGCGGATCCGCAACACCTACTCCAGCGGCGGCGGGTACTCGGGCACCTGGTCGGGCTCGTGGGCCCGGCCCACGTCGGGTCCCATCACCTCGCCCTTCGGGCCGCGCTGGGGCCGGATGCACAACGGCATCGACATCGGCGCACCCATCGGTACGCCCGTGGTGGCCGCCGGCGACGGCAAGGTCATCTACGCCGGGACCATGAGCGGCTACGGCAACATCATGATCGTGGACCACGGCGGCGGGAAGACCACTTGGTACGCCCACTTGTCCTCCTTTGTGGCATCCAACGGCCAAACGGTCAGCCGAGGCCAGCAGATCGCGAAGGTGGGCAACACGGGGCGTAGCACCGGCCCCCACCTGCACTGGGAAGTGCGCATCAACGGCAACCCGCAGAACCCGCTAGGCTAGCCCCGCGCAACCGCATACGGCGCCGGGTGTCCCCTTCTCTATCAGCCCCCCGAACCCGGGGCGGCGGCCAGGCGTTACCTGTGTATACTCGTGAAGTGTCTCGCGCGAGTTCAGCGGGAGTGACCCATGCGATCCAGAGCAACTCAAGCCATCCTGTTCTGCGGCTTCCTGTGCCTCGCCGCGCTCTTGCCCCTGCACCTGGCCAGCGGTCAAAGCCTGAAGCAGCAGCGAGAGGGCGTGTACGACAAGATCAAGGCCGCCAAGGCCGAGAAAGGCGAGGCCGTGGGGCGGCTGCGGACCGCCCAGGCCGAGCTGAAGGCCTGCGAGGCCCGCCTCGCCCAGGCCCGGCACGACCTTCAAGCAGCCAAGAACGAGAGAGAGCGCATCCGTGGCCAGGTAGTCGAGGCCCAGGCCGAGGTGGACCTGGCAGAGCAGCAGCTCGCCGAGGCCCAAGGCCTCCTCGGCCAGCGTCTCCTGGCGGTTCGTAAGTCGGGTGACACCGATTACTTCCAGGTGGTCATTGGCGCCGCTGACTTCACCGATCTGGCCGGGCGGTCGTATCTCTTCTCCGAGCTCGCCCAGGCCGACGCCGACCTGGTGGAGCGGATCGAGAAGCGCCGCCGAGAGACGGAGCAGAAGGTCATCGAGCTGGAGCGGATGCGTCGCCAGGTGGAGGACGAGCAGCGCAAGATCGAGCAGGCACAGGCCGCCATCGAGCAGGAGAAGGCCCAACGCGCTCAGCTCGCCGAGGCGGCCGAGGAGGAGGTACGCAAGGCCAACGAGGAGATCGCTCAGCTCCAGGCCGACGCGGCGTACCTCACCGCTCGGATCGAGGCGATCACGAGCAGCGGCCAGGGCTTCTCGGGCGAGTGGACCGGGCCCTGGCTGCGACCGGTGCAGGGACGCATCAGCTCCTACTACGGACCCCGCATGCACCCCATCCTACGTGTGCGCAGGATGCACACCGGCGTGGACATCAGCGCCCCGTCGGGCACGGCGATCGTGGCCGCCGGCGACGGCAAGGTGATCTACCGCGGGTGGCGTGGGGGATATGGCAATACGGTCATCGTCGACCACGGAGGCGGCCGGTCCACCCTGTATGCCCATATGTCCGGCTACTCGTGCTCCGTGGGCCAGGAAGTGAAGCGTGGGCAGCAGGTGGGCAAAGTGGGCAGCACGGGGCTCAGCACCGGGCCCCATCTTCACTGGGAGGTGCGGATCAACGGCCGGCCGGTGAACCCCTTCGGCTAGCGCGCCACGGGCCGGCCACTCCGCTCGGGGAGGGCTTGCTGCCAAGCGCCTGAAGATAACGGAACTAGGGGTGTAAGCGCACACCGAGCCGGAGGTGACTGGGATGCGGACGGCGGTGCTCTACGGATGTCTGGGGGTTCTGCTCCTGGCGCCGGGTGCGCCGGGCCAGTACCGGCTCGCGATCACCGATGTGGGTGGGCGCAACCCCGAGCTTCATGCCGACTACGGCGCAGCCCTTGTGACGGCGCCGACCAGCGAGCGCGTCATCATCAGTGCCGACATGATCCTCTCCAAGGCGCGCCTGGTGGAGGATGGAGCCCTTGCCGCTCTGGAGCTTCAGATCAACCAGCGGTGCCAAGCCATCCCCAACGGCAAGCTCGACCACCTCGACTTCCTCTATCACTCCCTGAAAACTTCCGAGCACCCCGACCGAGAGCTGCGCTACCGCGCCGAGGGCTACGTGGGGGCGGCCTTGGCGGTCCAGGGGAGATCCAAGCCGGGCGCCAATGAGGAATCCGAGGCCATCATGCAGGCTCTCGTCAGCCGCTATGAGCAAGATCCCGTCCTGTCCAGGCCCATCGCCTTCATCGGCTGGGAGGATCAGCTCGGTGGCGTGTACCGTCAGGACCGGGTGGCCCAGACGCCCCTGGTGCTCACGCCGGGCGCCGAGGTCCGGGTGCCCGAGCTGGGCGCGACCCCCGAGGAGCAGTTCGCCCTCGCCCGGTTCATCTCCGAGACGGTGCGGAGCGACGAGGACCTGGCGGCCGAGCACGAGACGATGATGGCTCTCTATAAGGTGATCTATGGCCCCAGCCCCTTCCTGACCGTCGAGGACATGGCCGGCATCCGCGATCTCCCCCAGCTCATGGAGTCCGAGCAGTACGCCCAAGCCTACCTCCGCAACGGCGAGCAGGCCGTGGAGTGGCAGCTTCTCCCTCATCCCTTCGGCCGGTGGGATGCTCTTGGGCAGCGGCTCATTAGTGACGGTGATCCCGATGCGCCCACCACGCTTCGGGAGGCGGCCGAAGCGATCGCCTCGGGCGCGCGAACGCTGTACCCCAGGGCGGGGGGCGGCTTCACCGACCTTCAGCAGCACTCGTTGCAGCCCATGCTCACCACCAAGCTGCTCACCGAGGAGTTCCCACTCGAGATCAGCGAGTCGTATCTCACCCGTCTCGGCCTGCCCTTCGCCTCGGAGCTGGTCGGCGAGAAGCCCACGAAGCGTCGCTCGGCCGTTCGGCGCGGCGACGCCATCGCTGCCAGCCGGCAGCGGCGGGCGTTCCTCATCGAGCCCCTGCCCGAGGTATACGTTCGCCGTGCCGACGCGATACGGGCTCTGCGGGAGGGGCTCGACGCCACCCTCGGCGAGAGCACGCCCCGGTACATCCAGGGGCTCCGTCCCGGCGGGGAGCGACAGGGACCATCGGTGTCCGAGGAGCTTCTCGACCTGGAGCGGAAGCTCACGGGGTGCTACGCCCTGGCGTGCAGCGATCTGGGCGTCGCTCCCAACGCGACCCGCACTTCATACAGCTCCGAGCAGCTCAGCGACCTGGCCGATGAGGCCTACGATTGGCTGTCGGAGTTCGAGACCGATGAGGACTTCGGTAGGGACGTCCGGCAGATGATCCCCGTCCATCAGCGCATCGATGAGCGGTTCCGGGTCTGGACCAATGCCGGCGTCCAGCTTGTCCGCCTCGAGATCCTCCCCACCGAGGGCGACCCAATCCACGGATGGATGGGCGTGGAGCGGGTGCTCGAGGGGCTACGCACCGAGCTGCCCCGGACCGATGCCGCACTGCGCGAGGAGCTGGACGACGGCGAGCGCCTGGGCCATGCCCGGGACGTGGCCGGCGCGCCGGCGCCGGGCGGGTTCTGGTCGACCCTGGGCCGGATCTGCTGCTACGGAGTGGTGATCGTCATACTGCTGCTGGTGGTGGCCGTGGGTGGCCGGGCGCTTTCGCGGCGCCTGCCCGCGCGACGGGCGCGCGGAGCGGGCGGCTTCGCTACTCGGCGCAGGGACCGCTAGAGTCCCTTCCTTCTGCTTGATTCGTATCCACGTCGGGTCGGCACCACAATCCCGCTGGCATTCGGGCCCGAATGAGGAATGCACTTCCTGCATGGTGTCGGGAGTCGACCATGTCTTGGAAGGGACGGACCTCACCGATGATCAAACCTCGCACAACTGCTATGTCATGGGCTATCCCCGTTCTCGCGCTTGCCGTCGCGCTGATGGGTCCCATGTCAGCAGCCCAGGCCCAGGAGCAATGGGAACCCGCCCAGTGGATCGGGCAAGCCCTCCAGACGGTTCTCGGCCCCGTGGAGGAGGCTCGGGAGGACACCAACTTCGGCTTCATGGAGGGCCCGTCCATAGCCGTGGCGCTGCTGCACCCCGGCGAATCGGCGGCCATGGAGATCGATCTGTCCGCCGGCGGCACCTATGCCTTCGTCGCCGCCGGGGATGAGGATGCCGCCCAGGTCAGCCTGACGGTGTACTCCGAGGACGGCTCGGTGGTCGACGCCACGACCGACGCCCTGGCTGCGCTAGTGGTTACGCCTCAGGGCGATGGCGCCTTCACCGTGGAGGTCGGCCTGCCCGGCGGGGAGGTCGGCAGCTACTGTGCCTTGGTCATGCTCGAGGATGGCGGGGCCTACGTGGCGCCCAACTACTTCGGATATGCCTTCGGGCAGCTAGCCGCTGCCTGCACGGGCATCGAGGAGTCTGGACTCACGGTGTCCAGCCAGGTCGGCTCCGGCTTCACACTGTACGGAGCGGTACTGGCCGAGGGTGAGGACGTCTTGGCCCAGCCCGTGCCTCTGGAGGCGGGCCAGCATGTACTTATCGGCGCCGGCGATGAGGACGTGTCCGCTATGACCTGCGCCATTCTCGACGAAGCGGGCGACATGGCGGCCACCAGCGAGGATGGCACGCCCGTTCCCATCTGCGACGTGGTCGCCGAGTCCGAGGGCTTCTATCAGGCGGGTATCATCTGCGATGCGGCCGACGGCCCTTGTGCCGTAATGTGGGGCCTGTTCCTCCTCGAGTAGACGGATGCGGTACCGAGGGCGTCGGCCCAGGCGGCCCGCCGGCGCCCTCGAGACAACCGCCCCGCGAGCTAGAGCCGCGGCAACGGCGCCGTACTGTCCACATCCAGCGATAGGTCATCCACATCCCCCCGAGCCAGCCGCTCGCAGCCCAGAGCCCCCACCATGGCAGCGTTGTCGGTGCAGTACTTGAGCGGCGTGAGCGTGAGGTCCAGGCCGGCGGCCGCGCAGCCCTCGGTCAGGCGGCGCCGCAGCTCCGAGTTGGCCGCAACCCCGCCCCCCACAACCACGCGCTGGACATGGTGCCGGCGGCAGGCTTCGATAGTCTTCCGGGCCAATGGTGTCGTTACCGCGGCCTGGAACCCCGCGGCGATGTCGGGCGCCCGGATTCGGGTCTCGTCTTCACCCATCTTCTCCGTGAGTCGGACCACTGCCGTTTTGAGCCCGCTGAAGGAGAAGTCCAACGACTCGCCTAGGTCGGCGATGGGCAGGTCGATGGGACGGGTGGCATTCTCGGCGGCTTTCTGGATCGCCGGCCCGCCGGGGTAGCCCAGGTCCAGGTGACGAGCCACTTTGTCGAAGGCCTCGCCGGCGGCATCGTCGCGAGTCTCGCCGATCAGCCGGGGATCGAGCCAGTCGCGCACCAGCAGGAGGTCCGAGTGTCCGCCCGAGGCCACGAGAGCCACGAAGGGTGGAGCCAAGTCGGCATCGGCCAGGCGCCCCCCGAAGACGTGGGCCTGGATGTGGTGGACGCCCATCAGCGGCTTGTCCCAAGCCCAAGCGTAGGCTTTGGCGCCCACGAGCCCGACCACCAGAGCACCGATGAGGCCCGGCCGGCAGGTCACGGCGATGCCGTCCAGGTCCGCCTCCTGGATGCCGGCCCGCTCCAGGGCTTCGGCGACAACTCCATCCAGCATCTCGAGATGGCGCCGGGAGGCGATCTCGGGCACTACGCCGCCGTAACGGGCGTGCAGATCGATCTGGCTGCCCACCACGTTGGAGACCACTTCCGTGCCATCGGCGATAACCGAGGCGGCGGTCTCGTCGCAGGAGGTCTCGACCCCCAGCACCATCACTGGCCGTACACCCCCAAGGTGAGGCGGATTCGGCGGAGGCGGCGCCGAGACTCGGGTGCCGTCATCGATGGCAGGATCATGGACACGGCGTCCTCACCCGTGTCCGTGTAGTAGTGGCGCCGGTAGCCCTCCACCTGGAAGCCCAGCTCGTCGTACAGCCGTGCCGCGGCCTGATTGGAGGCCCGGTACTCCAGGGTGATGGTATCGATGCCCCGGGCGATGCAGGCGTCCATCAGCTCGAAGAGCAGTCGCTTGGCGACCCCTCGGCGCCGCCACTCGGGCACCACACCCACCGACGCGACGTGACCCCGGTCGAAGACGAACCAGACGACGGCGTAGCCGATGGGATCGCCCTCAGGCCCCTCGGCGATGATGTAGTACGAGCCATTCCGCCGCCGGATGTCGGCCACCAGATCACCGCGGGGCCAGGGGGTTACGAAGCACTGGCCCTCCATGGCCACCACATCCTCGATGTCGTCCTCGCGGAGGGCCCGGATGAACACGGGCCCCGGGCGCCAGCGGCGGGGGCCGCGCCCTTCGGCCGCTTCGGGCTGTGAGACCCGCACGTACAGGGGCTCGACCCTCTGGGCAGCCACGGCTTCGCCCCCGCCTAACGCCAGGTAGGTTGCATCGGGATAGTCCCAAGCCTCCGAGCCCATCTCCGCCCAGTGGGTGAGGGCGGTAGGGATGGCGTCATTGCGCCACGGCGCCCCCACCAGGAGCGCCCCTCGGTGCCTGCGGGCGAACTCGGCGGCATCGGCATAAGCCAGGGGAATGGGCTCGGCGGCCTCCGAGCCGAGCCAACTGAAGGGCATCACGAACATCTCGTCGGACTTGGACTCCACGCCGGCGAGGACCCTGCGCGCTCCCTGGGCCCCGGCGGCTCCGTGTCGAGCCGCCTGCTCGAGTAGGTCCAAGGAGGTGGCGGTCCGTACGCCCAGCCCGAGGGCCGACGCCAATGCCCGGGCCGTGGCGATGCCGATGCGCGTGCCGGTGAATGACCCGGGTCCGCGATCCACCGCGATCGACTCGATCTGCCGGGGACCTACTCCTGCTTGGCCGCACAGCTCGTGGATGCGGGCCATGAGACCGCGTGCCAGCTCGCGCCGGCTCTCGAAGCGCGACTGGGCAATGCGATCGCCCGAGCGCAAAGCGAGGGATGCCACCTGGCTGCTCGTGCTCAGAGCCAGGATCATGGCCCACTCACCTTCTGCAACAGATACTCGGCCGACACTGTCGAAGCCGACATGCGAACCCGGCGCCCCTCATGCTCTGGCGTGA
>WJIW01000247.1 GCA_014730065.1 Armatimonadia bacterium
AGTCTAGACCCAGCGAAGTTCACGGGCAACTGGGCGCTGGCCCGCGTCACGTCCGCGGGGCTACAGCCGGAACTTCTCCACCATGGCCTGGAGCGACTGGGCCGTGGAGGACAGCTCCTCGGTGGACGCGGCGATCTCCTCCGATGAGGCGGTCTGCTCCTCCGACGTCGCCGAGCACTCCTCCGCCGCTGCCGCGCTCTGCTCGGTGACCTCGGCGACGGACTCGATGGCTCGTGATACCTCGGTGGACGCGGCGCCCATCTCCTCGGTGGCCGCGCTGCTCTGCTCCGTGGTCGCTGAGACGCTCTCCATGAGACTTACCACCGACTGGGCGCCGTGGGCCGTCTGCTGCGACGACTCGGTAACTCGCCCGATGAGTCCCGCCACCTGGTTCACCGACGCCAGGATGCTCTCGAGCGAGTGACCGGCCTCTTCCACGAGCTGGGAGCCCTCCCGGGTCCGCCGGCTGCTCTCCTCCTGGGCCGTGACGGCCTCATCGATACCCGCCTGTATCTCCTTGACGAGGCTGGTGATCTCGCCCGTGGAGCTGGCGGCCCGCTCAGCGAGCTTCCGTACCTCCTCGGCCACCACGGCGAAGCCCTTGCCGTGCTCGCCGGCTCGGGCGGCTTCGATGGCGGCGTTCAGGGCCAGGAGGTTCGTCTGCTCGGCCACGTCCTCGATGACGCCCACGATCTCCCCGATGGCGTCGGACCGCTCGCCCAGGCTCTCGATGAGCTTCATGGACTCATCGGCCTGCCGACGAATTTGACGCATGGCCTCCACGCCGTTCTCCACGGCTTTGGCGCCGTCTTCGGCCGTTGTCGCCGACTCCTGGGCGGCCTTGGCTACCTCATCGGCCAGCTCGGCCACCTCGGACACGTCGGTGGCCATCTTCTGCACTTCGGTCACGGCCTGGGTCACGTTCTCCACCTGGGTCTGGCTCCCCGCGGCAACCTGCTCGATGGCGGCGATGAGGGAGGTGACTTGCTCCCGGATGCCCTCGAAGCCTCGAGACTGCTCGTCGGCACCCTGGGCGACCTGCTGGATCGCCTCGGACATGCTCTGAGCGCCCTGGGCCGAGGCGTCGGCGGTGGCGGCCACTTGCTGGCTCGCGCCCCCCACCGTGGCGGCCGCACCCTGGGCCCCACCCACCAGGTCGCGCAGGTTCTCGGCGGTGCGGTTGTACGCATCGCCCACCCGGCCGATCTCGTCCTTCGTGTCCACGTCGACCTTCACGCTCAGGTCGCCATCGGCCATGGCGTCCATCCCATCGACCACCTGCCGAAGGCGACGGGTGATGCCCGCGGCTGCCCACACGGACAGCCCGATGGCCACCAGAGCGGCCGCGGCGGTGCAGATCATCTGCGCCACCCGCATGTTATGACAGGACTCTTCGGCGGCGAGGACCGCAGCTTCGCTGTCGTGGTGGACGGCCTCCACCAGCTTCTCCAAGTGGCCATCCATCTGGGCGAGGAGACCCAGGACCTCGTCGTCGGCGTGCCGGACCTCGGCGTCCAGTCGCGCGTACTCGTCGAGGGCCTCGGGCGCCAGGGCCTCTCCTTCGGCGAGGGTATCTTGAAGCTCACCCAGGTCGTGGGCCGCGGGCACGAGCCGCTCTCGGACGATGTGGTCGAACTCCTCCTCCTCGGCCTCAAACTGATCGAGCCACCCGCGCTCCTCATCGGTCATCAGGAGGGGCGCGAGCTGCTCATCGAACTCCCGCACCTTCTTCTCCGCGGCATCGAGCTGCGCGATCGCCTCTTCGTCTCGACTGATGACCATTCGCCCGACGGCGATGTACTGGGTCTGCGTCCAGTACGACATCTCCGTGGCGGCATATAGCGCCTTCATGCGCTCCTCGGCCTGCACCGCTGCCTTCTCCGCCTGCTGACTCTCGTACACCACCACACCGGCGCTGATAAGGAAGGCACCGATGGTAACGCCCACGATCGTGAGCAGCTTGAACTTGAGGCTGGCGTTCCAGAACCACCGCATCGCTTGCTCTCCTCTCTCGAGGAGCGGCAACAGACCGAGCCGCGCTCCCCGAGGGCACTCCGCACATGCCTCCATGGTCAGGGTATGCCTCCTGAGCGAGGCGGTGAGGCGATCAAGCGCTGAGCAGCGTATTCGCTGCCCGAATCGGTATATACGGTGCGGGAATAGTCCTGACTGTCATACGCACGCGCCGACAGGAGCGGCGGAAGGTCCCGCCTGCGGGTCGTGGAAGCCATGCGCCGGCAGAGCCCCAACAATGGAACGACGAAGGAGACGACTATGCGTATCGCACTCTTGACGGCCGTACTTCTGATCGTGGCCGGCGGACTCGCCCTAGCGCAGCCCTCACCGGGGCCGAGTCTGCTGGATGGCCTGGAGACCCTACGCGACTTCGAGGCCCAACGCGCTTCATCTTGCGACCCGAACTGGAAGACCGGAAACGGCGACAACCGGCCCATCCCGCCGGGCGAGACATTGACCCTGGCGGAGCTGGAGGGACCCGGCCGTGTCGGCCACATCTGGTTCACCATCGCTCACAGCGTGCCGTTCTACTCGCGGCTGCTCACGCTGCGGATGTACTGGGATGGCGAGGAGCATCCCAGCGTGGAGTGTCCCATCGGCGACTTCTTCGGAATCGGGCATGGCGTGGATCAGCCCTTCCAGTCGATCCCCGTCAGCGTCAGCTCCGACGGCCGGGCACGGAACTGCTACTGGCCCATGCCCTTCCGCGAATCCGCCCGCATCACCGTCACCAATGAGTCCGACGTTCCCTGTGGCGCATTCTTCTACTACATCGACTGGCAGCAGGTAGACGAGCTTCCGGACGACACGGCCTACTTCCACGCCATGTACCGCCAGGAGTTCCCGGCCGTCATGGGCCGGAACTACATGATCGCCGATATCGAGGGCCGGGGCCATTACGTGGGTACAGTCCAGAGCGTGTACCACGTCTCCCCCGGCTGGTACGGCGAGGGTGACGATTTCTTCTTCATCGATGGCGAGGAGGAGCCCCGTCTCCGAGGCACGGGCACCGAGGACTACTTCTGCGATGCCTGGGGGTTCCGCCAGTTCAGCTACCCCTCCTACGGCGTTCCCCTCTGGGAGGGCTACAATACCGGCGACCGCGGCTCCGCCTACCGCTGGCACCTCACCGATCCCGTTCCCTTCTCCGAGTCGCTGTGGGTGGAGATCGAGCACAAGGGCTCGCAGCACTTCCCCAATGGCGAGGTCAGTGGCTTCATCGAGCGCGATGACCTCATGTCCTCGGTGGCGTACTGGTACCAGACCGAGCCCCACAAGCCCTGGCCCGAGCTCCCGCCGGGCCCCGACCGCCTGCCCTTCACCGAGCGGGTGATCGCCGAGGGAGAGGCCCTCATCGAGGGAGCCGACCTGGCCGAGGCGCCCATCGAGCCCCAGTCGCTTCCGGGCACCAGCGGCGGATCCCAGCTCTTCTACCGGCCCGAGGCGGAGGACGGCTGGGTCGAGGTCTCCTTCGATGTGGAGGAAGACATCGACGGCTACCTCATCCTACGGATCACCAACTCCTGGGACTACGGCATCTACCAGGTCAGTCTGGATGGTGATCCGGTCGGCGAGTGGGACCTGTACGCCGAGGGCCCCGATCCCACCGAGTACCCCATCGGGCTCCGGACCCTGGAGGAGGGCGAGCATACACTGCGGTTCGAGTGTGTGGGCAGCAACGCCGAGTCCGAGGGCTACTTCCTGGGCTTCGACGCAGTGGTGCTGAGAGACCCGGTCTACTCACGTCCCGCCGATGTGGACCTGAGGGACTTGCAGGTCGAGCGCGAGGACTAGCGCGACCAGGCACCCCATGCCGCTTCGGGAGCCGGCGGGCGGATCTCGCCGGCTCCCGACTGGTACCTCACTCCTCGAAGGGATTGCCGCTCCGGTCCACCGCGACCACCCGGTACGCGGCACCCGGGTCGCCATCGGGATCGAAGAACTCGGTCGCGACCGTGGAGCCGATGCGGTTCGCCAGAGCTGGCTCTACCGGCCCGGCGCCGGCTCGGTAGATGCGGTAGTAGCATAGGTCTGGCGCAGGGCTGGCCGCCCAGGAGAGTCGGACGCCATCGCCCTCCGGCTCCGCCTCAACGGCACCGACGGGAGGCGGGGCCTCGTCGTCGTAGTCGGTGGTGTAGACGGCCAGGCAGTCCCGGCCCAGGCGATCGCGGATCATGCCATCGTCCGGACTGAGCAACCCCGATGGTGGCTGCAAATCACCATAGGGATGCTGCGGCACGGCCGTGGGGTCATAGAGGTACTTCCGCAGGGGCTGGTCGACATCGAAGCCTAGCGCCAGCTCGAGGGGCACCTCACCGGGGTACCGATTCAGCACGACTACCGTGACCGAGCCCGTCTCCAGGTTCTCAAGGGCCGCGGCACGGAGGTATGGGTCATCCGTCCGTACGTCGAGGATGCGCGCTGGGCCCCGGCAGAACCGGCTGAGTAGACCGTACCCGTAGTAGTGGGCGCGGGTCGAGTGATCATCTCCGCTCCATCGGAACAAACCCCACTTGTTGATGTAAGTCTCCCTGTAGTCGTCGGGGAAGTCCATGAAGGTCCAGTACGCCAGGCCATGGAGGCCCGCGTTCATCCCCGCGATGACCGCGTCGGCGAGCTGCACCGCAACCCATGGCTCATCGGGTGTCCCGAAGTAGACGCAGCGGTCGAGCTTCACTCCATCGACCGTTCGGCCGTCCTGCTTGCAGCCGAACTCACCGAGGATGAAGCCCTTGCCCTTCTCGCGGGCCAGGTCGGCGCCCCACGTGAGCCGCTCCTCGAACCAGGGGTAGAACCTCTCATCATCCAGGGGCCGGCTGTTGATGTAGTGATGACCTCCGTAGATGGCCGTGATATCGTCCATGTTCTCCGCGGCCCACTCCAAGGTGTGCCAGTTGCCGATGGGCGAGGCGTCGGTGGCGAGCAGACCCACATCCAGGCCCCTCCGCGCGAACTCTGCGTGGAAGGCCCGGTGGTAGGCCCGGAACAGCGGCAAGTCGCGAACCAGGGCCCCCCACTCACCCAGTGTCAGCTCGTTGGTCAAGCAGTACCAGCGGAGGTTATCCAGGCCACGCTCGTCGATGAGGTACTGGAGCGTGTCGGCAACCTCGGCGGCGTATGCAGCCCGCTCGTCATCGGTGTCGAGCTTCGGCGGGTCCCAGGTGGTGTAGTAGATCTCCGTCCCCGTGGCCTTCATGCGCTCCATGTGATCGGCCACCTCGGCGAGCTTGTCGGCATGCCAACTCTGGAGGTCAGTCAGCCGCGCGAAGGAGGGGCTCAGCTCTCGCCAGTGCTTCTCGATGACCGTGTCCACGAGCCGCGGCGATGTGTCGTGGCAGGGGAAGAAGACGTGGTACCCTACGCCGGCGAAGCTGTCTTGCCGTATGTCGTCTGCATCGACCCGAATGGTGCGCACCGCGTCGCCCAGGTCGGGCCACTCCTCGAGCCTGCCGACCCGGGTCACGCTCACGTCGTCAAACCATGCGGTCCCGTTGGAGTGGAGGATCAGGTCCACGCTGGCTGAGGCGACGCCCTTGGGAGCGGAGGCGCGGAGCTGCATCCGCTCCCAGCCCTCCGACCCCACATCGACGCCCATCAGCGGGTGAGCAATGCCCACGCGCTCGCCGTCCGCAGCCAGGAACACCAGGGCGAAGTACGCGCCCGTCCCCTCGGTCACCCCGCGAGTACGCACCCACGCCTCGACGGCGATCTCATCGCCGTATCGAATGTCCGTCAGGCGCCACTCGAGCTTCTGGTACGCGGGCTCCGTGCCCCGCGGGACGGTGATCCGCGCCGCCGCGCCTTCCCGCGATACGTCCCGGTCCACGGCGAACTCGGCATCACCGACGGGCGTCCAGCGCCCTAAGCCCTCCTCGAAATCCTCGACCAACAAGGTCTCCTGCGACGCACACGGTCCAGCCAAGAGCAACGCCCCCAGGGCGAGCAACAGCAAGCGGTGGGAACTCAATTCGCACCCTCCCCTCACCAGGCTGTTCGTCGACGCCTCCGGCCTACCTGCGACCTCGGGCCACACGGCCGGTGCACCGCCGGGCCTAAACCGGTATACTGGAGGCGTTTTGCTATCGTTGGTATCGGAGAGGTGATGCGATTTGGCACATCCTGTTTTCTCGGTGAGCGGCCGGTCGGAGACGCCGGCGAGGGTGCGAGTCAAAGCGCGAGGCTTCGAGCTAGTCATCGACGAGCCTGCGGACCTCGGTGGCGAGGATACGGCTCCCAACCCCGTCGAGTACGTTCTGGCCGGATGGGTGGGGTGCGTGAATGTGGTCGCCCATTTGGTTGCCAGGGACTTGGGCATCGAGATCCGCAACCTGGAGATCAGTGCACAGGGGCCGCTCAATCCCGACCGGCTATTCGGCAAGCCCACGGGTGATCGAGCGGGTTTCCGGGAGCTACAGCTCGATGTCTCGGTTGACAGCGATGCCGACGAGGAGACCCTCCGGACGTGGATCGACCAGGTCGAGGCCCGCTGCCCCGTCTCCGACAACCTGGTGCAGCAAACCCCCACTCGGATCCATGTGCGAAGACTGACGACGGCATGACGCAGGCCATGGACGGGGAGCGCGGAACCCCACTCCCATGGGTATCTACGCTGCGATAGCTGCACTGGGGATCGCCGTCGGTATGGTGCTGGACGGTGCAGATCGGGACGTCGGGGAGCTGCCCGCCAGCCGGGAGCTCCCCGATCCCTTTCTGATGGCCAGCGGGCAAAGAGTATCGTCGCCCGCCGAGTGGGAGCGCCGCCGGGTGGAGATGAAGGAGATCATCCAGGCCCAGCAGTACGGGCATATGCCGCATCCGCCGGGAAGCGTGGGTGTGGTGGAGGGGTCGGCCCAGCCGGTGGCGGGCGGGCTGGGCATCGAGCGCCGCCTGGAGCTGCAGCTGGGCCCCGACGACGCGCTCCGCCTGCACGTCGCCCTGACTCTTCCGCAGGGCGGGGGGCCCTTCCCCGTCATCATCAAGAACGATGTCGCCCTGGGGGCCGTGCCCGTGGTCGAGGAGGCCCTGGAGCGGGGCTATGCCCTGTGCGAGTTCCTCCGCCACGACCTTCAGCCCGACGACCCGGAGATCATCGGCCCCGCCCGGATCGCCTACCCCGACTACGACTGGCGGGCCCTGGCCGTATGGGCGTGGGGGCACAGCGTGGTGATCGACTACCTGGTGACTCTCCCCGAGATCGATGCCGAGCGCATCGCCGTCACGGGACACTCTCGCGGCGGCAAGGCGGCGCTGTTGGCCGGCGCTATGGATGAGCGCATCGCCCTGGCCTGGCCCAATGGCTCGGGCTGCGGGGGCGCGGGCTGCTACCGCTTCGGCGTCGGCGAGACCCTGGACGACATCACAGCGAACTTCCCCCACTGGTTCGTCCCTCGGCTCGCCGAGTACG
>WJIW01000248.1 GCA_014730065.1 Armatimonadia bacterium
ATGCAATGGGGCTGGTAGGTGGCGCCCCAGCGCAGGGACTTGGCGTGTCCGTCCGTGAAGGTGAAGTTCCCTTGGTCGGAGTGGCCGTAGAAGGCCTGGCCGCCGCACCATGCACAGTGGTCGCAGCAAGTGCTCAGCGTCTCCACCATGCATAGCGTCTGGGCGGGGAAGGTCAGTGAGGCGAGCTTCGCGCCCGGCGCGTTCCAGCCGTAGCTGAAAGCGAAGCTAGAGCCGTGATCGGGAGTCGCTGTCGGCCAGCCGTAGCTGCGCGGGACGTAGGGGTCCTCGATGCTGTCGGCCTCGCCAACACAGTCGCCCCAGTAGTACTGATCGGAGTTGGGGTTCGACGGGCAGGCCAGGATCTGCACATTCTTCATGTACGGGTGGATCTGCATGCGCCAGTCGTAGAACTTGTTGATGCCGCTGACGTATGCGCGAACCATGGGCATGCGCTCGTCATAGTCCTGCGAGTAAGAGAGTGCGGCCGTGCCGATCTGTCTCATGTTGCTGAGGCACGACGTCTGCCGGGCCTTCTCGCGTGCCTTCGCGAACACGGGGAACAGAATAGCGGCTAGAATAGCTATGATTGCAATCACTACCAGTAGCTCGATGAGGGTAAAGCCTCGCCTCATCATGGCACCTCCTAATGTCGATGGCGGCAGCCATGGCCGCCGCCTCGGTGTATCTACTCACCAGCGTCGGGCGGGGGACCGCCGGGGGGCATTCCGCCCTCCATGCGCTCGGAGTCCATCTGCTGGACTTCCTCCTCGGTGGCGGCGCCTTCGCCGGCCTCATTGCCGCCGCAACCGACGAGAGCGGTCTGAGTGAGGACCATCATCAAACAGCAAGCGATGACGATAATGCGTATCATGTGTTCACCTCCTTCTGCCTAATAGCTGCGGGGATACCTGGAGCAAAGTGATGTCAATCTGACCTGGTGACTCACGAGAACCTGCTGGGGTGAAGGTGAGACCATCTCAGGACGGCTGGTGGTTCGTCGAGCAGTCTGCCACCCGCTCGTGACACTGTTCGCCGCGCGGCCCGCTGGACCTTCCGCTCGTCTGTCCCGTCCGAGACAGGCCCCGGGCCGGCTCCGGCTAGGAAGCCAGTGAAGGCGCCGGTTCCGCGTGGAACAGGCGCCTTCGCTGCATAGCGGCAGTCTGCTCAGCCGTGGGCGAGGTCTCGCCCGCCCGAGCCGGCCGCCTAGAGGCCCTTCTGGGCCAGGAAGTCGAACAGGTCCGCGCAACGGCACGAGTAGCCCCACTCGTTGTCGTACCACGACAGCACCTTGGCCATGGTCTTGTCACCGGAGTCGATGGTCATGGTCGACAGGGCGTCGAAGATCGACGAGCGGGAGTCCTCGGACACGTCCATGGAGACGATCGGGTCCTCGGTGTAGCCCAGGATGCCCTTCAGCGGGCCCTCGGCGGCGGCCTTCATGGCCGCATTGATGTCGTCGGCGGATGCCTTCTTGTCCAGGGTCGCGACTAGATCGACGGCCGAGCCGGTGTGATGGGGGGTGCGGATGGCGAAGCCGTTGAGCTTGCCCTCGAGCTCGGGCAGGACCAGGGCGACGGCCTTGGCGGCGCCGGTGGTGGTGGGGATCAAGTTGACGGCGGCAGCCCGGGCCCGGCGGAGATCCTTGTGGGGCAGGTCCAGGATCTTCTGGTCATTGGTGTATGCGTGGATGGTGGTCATCAGGCCGGCCTCGATGCCGAACTCATCGTTGAGGACCTTGGCGACGGGGGCGAGGCAGTTGGTGGTGCAGGAGGCGTTGGAGATGATGTTGTGGCTGGAGGGGTCGTACTTGTCGTCGTTGACGCCGAGGAGAATGGTAAGGTCCTCGCCCTTGGCGGGTGCGGAGATGATGACCTTCTTGACCGAGCCGCCCAGGTGCTTGCCGGCGCTGTCACGATCACGGAAGAGACCGGTGGACTCGAGAACGATCTCCGCGCCCTGTCCGGTCCAGTCGATGTTGGCGGGGTCCTTCTCGGCGGAGATAACGGTTTTCTCGCCGTCGACCTCGATGAAGCCATCACCCGCGGTGATGGGGACCTCCCACCGGCCGTAGACCGAATCGTACTTCAGAAGATGGGCCAGGGTCTCCACATCGGTGATGTCGTTGACGGCGACCACGTCGACCTTATCCTTCATGCCGCGCTCATAAATCGCCTTGAAGACCTGACGTCCGATCCGACCGAAACCGTTGATTCCTACCTTGACTCCCAAGGAAGCTCGCCTCCTACTGATTTTGGCGCCCTCCCGCACGCATTGACGGCTCCCGAAACAGCGGGGCCGCCTGATAGCATGCCGGAGAACGAAGAATGCGTACTCGGGTGCTTGCGGGCGCAATGCCCTATCAGACGCGATTCTAAACGCCCCATGGCCGGGTGTCAATTCGGCTCGGTCCGCGGCCCGTGGGGTGTCCGATCCCTCTTCACAACAACAGGCTAAGCCGGTTAGCATGGAGCATTACTTATGTCAGCCAGGCGACCTTCCTGCCACCCCGGCCCGAAACCGTGGCACCGGCCGGGCGTCGAATCGACTAGCCGGCAGGGAGCCATGCCGCCGGCGGAATCGGAGAGATCCAGACATGAGATCCCACTGGGTGACCCTACTCACGGCCTTGGTCATGGCCGGGCTTCCGAGCATGGCGTCGGCCGAGGTGGCGCTCTTCGTGAACGGGTCGGACGTGAATCTCCGTAGCGGGCCCGGCCAGGAGGACACCAGCGTCATCGGCACCCTCGGCCTCGGCGACGAGGTCCGCATCCGCGGCCAGCAAGGCCACTGGCGGGAGGTATACGTGCCCAAGAGCCGCCAGGTCGGCTGGGTAGCCCACTGGCTGCTGAGCGAGGCTCCCCCCGAAGGCATCCGACGCGAAGTGGTCAGCGTGGACTGCGATGACCTCATCGTGCGCGACGGCCCGGGCACATCGAACGCTCAGGTCACCGTTCTCCAGCGTGGCAAGCTGCTGGACGTCATCGCGTACGAGGGCCAGTGGCGGAAGGTGCGGGATCCCTCGGGCTCCCTGGTGGGGTGGGTAGCGGCATGGCTACTGAAGCCCGCGGGCATTCCCGAGCGCTCCGCGCTGCCCCGGCCGGGCGGCTCCGGAGACGCCGTAGGTCGCCGATGGGTGAAGGCCGAGAAGCTGTACCTTCGCACCGGCCCCGGCACCGACAACCAGGCCTTTGCGGTTCTATCCCGGGGCACCCCGCTCCATCTGCTGAGGCTGGAGGGGCAGTGGGCTTTCGTTCGGGTGGGAGGGGGCTCGGCTGGCTGGGTGCACCGGGACTTCCTGGCCTCGGGAGCCGTCCCCGGCTCGTCGGGCGGCCTGACGATTCTCAATGCCGAGGAGATGCGTGCTTCCTTCGACCCCGGCCTGGAGTCGGCCATCCAGGGCCTCGGGGCCAACCAGGG
>WJIW01000249.1 GCA_014730065.1 Armatimonadia bacterium
CGCCAGGATCGTCTTGGGTTCCGACGGGCGTGCATGCGGCTAGCAGGCAGGCAACAAGGCTCAGCGATAGGACCAAAGTCCATCCCCGCCCATGGCCTGGTGGGGTGGCGCCATGACTCCACAAGGCCGCCAGTGCGTCCCTTCCCGTTCCCCCATATCGCCAGTGAGGTGAGGCCCTTCTGGAGGCCGCACCCCGGCCCGACTCGAATCCATGAGACGCTCGGGACGGCGAGTGTTCCCGGTAGATTCTGAGAGGGGAGCGATGATGCATGCGCCGAGCCATCGTAGCGCTGGCGGCCTGCCTGCTACTGGGCGGGCTGGGCCATGCCCAGGAAGGGCCCATCGGAGGTGCCGATGTACCCCGGCTGTACGTCATCTACGAGCCCCTGGTCAGCCCCTCCGATCTACCGATCATGCAGCGGCTCCGGCCGGAGCTGGTGTGCCGAGGCTGGTTCAAGTGGCGGGACGCCCGCGACTATCAGCGCGATGGGTGGATCATCGACCGGTGCCACGCCCTGGGCATCCGCGTCCAGGGAGGAGTCACCGTGGCCGCGCTGTACCCCGGCGAGAACGGCATCGGCGAGGAGCAGTTCCTCGACTACGCCACCCGCGGCCCCCGCGGCGACCTGGTGCCCATCGTCGACTGGTACCACGTGGCGCTTCACAACCCCGAGCTCCGGGAGTACATCAAGGGCTTCGTGCGCCAGCAGATCGACGCCGGGGTCGATGGCATCTGGTTCGACGAGATCGAAGGTATCTACGGGTGGGAGCATGAGGGCTATGACGACTACGCCATCGATGCCTTCGCGGATTACCTGGGCCGGAAGTACATCGATGGGCGCGGCTGGGACGAGGACGACCCACGGTTCGGCACCGAGCTGGGCATCGACCTGACTCGCTACGGACCTACCATATGGGACTTCGACTACCGCCAATGGCTTGGCCAGGAGACCGACGCCGAGGGCCAGCCCCTGGCCGACGATCCGTGGCAGGGGCCCTGGGAGCGGCCGTGGCTCTCGGACAATCCCCTATATCGGGAGTGGGGCCACGCATGGCGGCCCGATCCCCGAGCCCAGGCGACGTTCCAGGGCGAGTCCGTGCTCGGCTTCTGGCGCGAGTTCGTGGAGGATGCCCGGGAGTATGCCCGGGAGACGACGGGCGGGGAGCTTGTCATCACCTGCAATGAGAACCGCACGCCGCGACCCTACGTGGACTTCCAGCAGCCCCATGACCCTCAGCTCCCGCGTACTACCCCCGAAGGCGACCTGGACCCCACCCACTGGAGCCTGCTCTGGTTGGAGGATCGAGTTCGGCTGGCCGAGGAGGTCACGCCGGGCGCGCCGGTGGTGCAGTTCGTCGACTGGCCCGGAGAGACCGACCGGCTCAACTCTCTGCCGCCCCAGCAGATCGGTACATTCCTGCATACGTACGTTCCCGAAGCCTACGCCGCCGGCGCCCTTTTCGCCCTGCCCGTGCGCGGGTACAGCTATAGCGCCAAGGACCGGGGCATGCTGCGGGACACGGCCCTCCTCGCCGATCACCTCCGCCGGTACGACTCCCTGCTGTTCGATGCAACCGAGCCCTCACCGGACAGTGTCGATACCGGCGGAGGTGAAGACATTGTGGCCCGGGTGAGGCAGCGAAGCGACCGGACGGTGGTGCACCTCATCGACCACCGGCCCCTCAGGCAACGCGAGCCGGTGCGCCTATGGGTGGGGTGGCGAGGACACCCCGGGTACGTCTGGACCGTCGGAACCCGGTCTCCCTTCGAGCGGCCGCTGGCGATGGACGGGGCGGGCGCCCTGGTCGTGCCCGGCTTCCAGAACAATGCCTTGGTGGTCATCGAGCGGGAGGAGCCCGACCTGCGCGGGCGAGTGCTCGATGTTGACGGCGAGCCCATCGAGGACGCCGTCATCACCTGGAGCGACGGCGCCAGCGACCCGCGCCCCCTGCCGCCGGGCTCGGCGCGGCGGATGGAGGCACGGGGCAGACCCGCCGTGGTTCGGTCGGCGGTGACCAATGCCGAGGGGCGATGGGCGCTCGCGGGGCTCCCGCCAGCCATGCTGCACGTGCAGGCTGAGGGTCACGAGCCCGCGACAACGGCCGGTGGGGACGTGGTGCTGAAGCCTGTTGAGGGGAGGAGCATCATCCTGTTCGTGACCGACCATCTCGAGTGCCTGGTACCCGGTCAGGTGGTATGGGTATCGGCTGGGGAGGGGCTTCAAGCCACCGTGACCGATGCCTTCGGAGCCGCCAGGCTCACCCTTCCCGAGTCGGGCGAGGCATCGGCGTCGGCCGTCGACCCCGTCTTCCTCACTCGGGCCTCGGCCGATCTGTCGGGTACCTTGGCCGGCGACTCGGTGATGCTGCGCCTGCCGCCACCCGATCTGTGGATCGGTGATTTCGAGATGGGCCCGCTGTGGCAGCCCAACGATTCGCGCAGGGCTGCCGGGGACGAGCCCGCAGTGACCGTCGCCCGGGTCGCCGATGGCCCCCACGGCGAGGACTCTACATGCATGGAGGTGCGGTTCGCGGGGCTACCTGGTGGGGGCTGGGCCAACGCCTACTCG
Organism: Armatimonadia bacterium; assembly: GCA_014730065.1. Lineage (GTDB taxonomy): Bacteria > Armatimonadota > Zipacnadia > UBA1398 > UBA1398 > UBA1398. Next base: position 2,571 of record WJIW01000249.1, read on the forward strand.
GAACCCGTCGACCTGTCACCCTATGACGTCATCCGTTTCTGGTACTCTGGGGATCGGTCGGCCGCCTCCGCCGCCATCACCCTACACTGCCTGGATGCCGAAGGGGGAGAGCGCTTCCTGCGGAGTGATCTCCCTCTGAGCGACCCCGGCTGGCGCGAGGTCGTGATCGGCCTGGACGAGTTCACCGACGCGGACGGCAGGCCTCGGCCCGGTGATCTGCGCCGGGTGAGCGTGCAGGTAAGCGATTCCAGCCAGGCGCCCATGGAGGCTTGGACCGTGCGCCTATGGGGCCTCCGGGCGCATCGAGACGCGGACTAGGAAGGCGATCAGTGGCCATGCTGCCACCGGACCTGAGGAAGAGACTAAGGCGGATCGCGGCTGGGGAGGAGCTGCCTCCCCAGCCCGCAGGAGCCGTGCAGGCGAACGTCGACCCCGAGCCCACCATGGGTGAGGCCGATGCCTTCCTTGACGCCACCCCTGTGCTCTTCCCGAGGAGTGAGGCGGGCGACGTGGGCCAAGCCCTAGGTGGTTCGGAAGTACTCGGCAGCGAGGACGATCCCTTCTGGCTCATCGAGCTGGACCTGCGGGAGCACTGGCCCGAGTCGGCGGCTCGCCTGGATAGGCTTGGCGCGCTGCTGCGGGGCCCCGCGGACTCCGTGCCCGATGACCTGGCACTTGCCTTCGGTCCCGACCCCCACTCGCTTCTGTTCCTGGACATCGAGACCGGCGGGCTCATGGGGAACCCCGTCTTCCTCATCGGCGGCCTGGACCTCCCGGCATCGGGCCCGCGACTCCGCTTCTGGCTAGCCCGGGACATGGACGAGGAGATCCCCCTGCTGGAGCGGTTCGGCGAGGAGTGGACCCGGTTCCGCTGCCTCGTCACCTACAATGGCAAGTCCTTCGACGTGCCCTTCATCCTCGACCGGATGAGGCTCTGGCGTCTCATGGTGCCCGATCCCGCGCCCGCCCACCTGGACCTGCTCCATACCGCTCGTCGCATGCTCCGCTACGACCTGCCCAACTTCCGCCTCAAGACCCTGGAGAGACACCTTTTGGGCCGGCGTCGCGAGGGTGACCTGCCCTCGGACCAGGTCCCCGAAGCCTTCTACGAGTTCGCCGAGTGCCGGGACCCGGCCATCGTCGCTCCCATCCTGCAGCACAACGCCGTCGATCTGGTAACATTGGCGGAGCTCCTGGCCCGTTTCCTGGAGAGGCTGTAGTGAATGGACGAAGTGGTGACCTACCGCGCCTCCGAGAGTTCGGGGGACCCCGCCCTCGCGCCCGCCTTCGGCGCCATGTTCCTGGGCTCGGCAGCCGTGGGCGTGCTGGCCGGGCTGCGGTACCGCGAACTCCTGGGAGACCTGGGTTTCGCGGTGATCCTGGGACTCTCGGTGCTCATGGGCCTGGTCGCCCTGTCCATCCTGTTCCTGCTACGACGCAACGTCCTCTTCGCCATCGCATCCCCCGACGAGGGCCTGCTGGTGCGCTGGGGGTATGGTGGCCGCACCCGCATCGACTGGGAGGACATCGGCCGCGTCGTCCGCACCCGGGACACCGAGGACTCACCCACGGCGACCATTAATGTTCTGGTCAAGCCCCGCCACCGGGTCGTCTTCCCGCCCGGGGAGGGCCAGGATGAGTTGTACGACCTTTTCATGAGGGTCCTGGACGGCAAGAAGCCCAGGCGCAGGAAGGGCCGCGGCAAACGCCAGGCCTCACCCCAGCCAGCCGAAGATGGACCCCAGCACGAGGTCACCGCCGACATCAACGGCGTGCTCGCCCTGCTCTGGTCGCTATTCAAGCTCGCGTCCATCATCGTGGGCGGCATCTTCGTTGCGTCGGCGGTGGATCAGGACGATCCGCTCCTAGGCGCCCTGTACGTGGCTATCGGCTTCGTCATCGTCGTGCCCCTGGGGCTGTTTCCGCCATCGGCGGCATCATCGGTGGTCAGAGCCAAAGCGGGCCCGGCGGGGCTCAGCTACCAGGGCGTCGTGCTGAGCACCCGGACCATTCCGTGGGAGCGGCTGGCCCTGGCACGCCTGTACATACCGGGTCAAGCCGGCAAGCTCGCCCTACGGTACATCGAGCTCTTCGACGTGGACGGCGGGCGCCTGCTGGTCCCCCGGCCGCGCAACCCAGAGTTCTACGCGTACCTGGACCGTCGACTCGGCACGTCGATGACCGAGGCTCGGCCATCCCAGTCCTGAGGGAGGACCGCCAGTGGATCGCATCCACCAACCGACCCACGGCTCGCTTCACGTGGAAGGCGTCATGAGCGAGGCCCTGCGCGGCCGGGGCTCCGTCTGGATCTACCTACCCCCGGAGTACGATACCCAGCCGGATCGCGAGTTCCCCGCCCTCTACCTCCTCCACGGCGCCTGGGGGTGGGAGTTCGACTGGGCCGTGAAGGGTCGTGCCGGCGAGACCGCGGGGCAGATGATCGCCGCCGGTGAGATCGAGCCCCACGTCATCGTGATGCCGAGTGACGGGCTCACGGGCATCGGATCCCTCTACGTGAACTGGCGGGGCGAGGCTCCCCAGTACGCCGACTGGATCGTGCATGACCTGACCGGTCATATCGAGACCAACCTGCGGGTCATGGCGGATCGGCGAAGCCGCTGCATCGGCGGACTCTCCATGGGAGGATATGGTGCCGTCAACCTGGGCCTCAGCAACCGAGAGCTGTACCGCTCGGTAGCAAGCCACAGCGGGTTCTTCGACGTGCGGGCGCTGGGCGAGTTCTTCCAGCCGGTGTACAACGAGGCCCTGGGTACCCCCGAGCGTGTCCGGGCCAACAATCCAATGGAGTACGTGGAAGATATTCCCGCCGACGAGATGCCCGCTCTCCATTTCGACTGCGGCACCGACGACTTCCTGTACGAGGCGAACGTGAGCTTCCACGAGCGGCTGGAGGATCTGGGGCTTCCCCACACGTACCGCGAGCATCCAGGCAGCCACACATGGGATTACTGGTCGGAGCACCTCGCGGACCAGCTTCTCTTCCATTTCGGCGATCGTTAGGGTGGTGACGGTTTGAAGGGCGTGCGCTGGAATCTAGTGGGCTTAGTGTTCCGGAAGGAGCTTCTCGAAGCTCTGCGGGACCGGCGCAGCCTGGTCGCGATGTTCGGCGTGCCCCTGCTCGTCTACCCGCTGATGATCCTCGGCATGAGCCTTCTGGTCCAGATGGGCGAGCGCAAGCTGGCCGAAGACCCCAGCCAGGTCGTGCTCCAGGGGGCCGCGGACCTGCCCGGTCTGCGCGACGCTCTCGAGGGTGGTGCCGAGGACCTGGAGATCGTGCCGCCGCCCCCCGATGTGGTCGAAGCGCTCCGGCAGGGAGCGGCCGACGCTGCCGTCAGCGTGAAGCCGGAAGACGACGGCTCGACGGTCATCGAGATCCGAATCGACGAATCCAAAGGTCGAGCCGCGGTTGCCGAGGGGCGAGTGCGAGCGGCCCTGGAGGAGTACGAGGCCGATCTGGTCGCGACCAGCTTCGAGGAGCACAGCCTGCCCGCCAGCCTGGGCGACCCCGTCACCATCACCGCCGCCAACGTGGCCCGAGAGGGCGCGCTGGGCGGACGGATGCTAGGATTCATGGTACCCGCCTTGTTGCTGGTCAGCTCGGCCTTGGGCGCCTTCTACCCGGCAGTGGGTGCCATCACCCGTGAGCGCGAGATGGGTTTGGCCGAGGTCCTCTTCGTGGCACCGATCACCCGGATGGAGCTGCTCCTGGGCAAGGTCGGCCTGGTCACCCTGGCAGCCTTGGTCACGGGATTCCTCAACCTGGTCAGCATGGGGCTGGTGGCGTCCAAGATCGGGTCGTCGCTGGTGGAGGACACGACCCTGAAGCTGGAGCCGGGTGCCATCGCTCTAGCATATCTGGCCGCTGTGCCCGCAGTGCTTCTGCTGGCCGCGGCGGTGCTGCTGGTGGCAGCCATGGCCAGGACCTACCAGGAGGCCGGGCACTACGCCACTCCCGTTCTGCTCCTGGGCTCCATGCCCGCCTTCGTGGTGCTGGCCGAGCCCGACCTCAGCCTTCGGCTGGCGGCCCTTCCCATCGCCGGTACCGCCCTCGTCATGCGCGACCTGCTCATGGCCGAGCAGGGGGTGCTGCTGCCCGCCCTCGTGTCGGCGGCATCATCCCTGGTGATCGCGGCCTTCGTGCTCAGATGGGCCGCCGGCATGTACTCGCCCGACCGGCTGGAGTCGACGGGCTGGACCGTCTTCAAGCCCGCCGCGCTGATGGCCCGGGCCCGGGCCAAGGTATACCATCCGCCATCGCCCACCGAGGCGGGGGGCATGTTCCTCATCGTACTCGTGCTCTTCTTCTACGTAACGCCCTCGGTGACAGACGTGGGCTTGCTGAAGTCCTTCGCTATCACCCAGGGACTGGCGATCGCGCTCCCCGCCCTTCTCTTCGCGGCCCTGTACGGACGCTGGGCTCCACGGCTACTATCGCTCCGACTACCCAGACTCGGCGGGGCCGCCGGCGGGCTGCTGATCGGAGCGGGTGCGCCGGCGATTACCATTCCGCTTCTCGTGGTCCTCGACCGGCTGTTCCCCTCGCCCATGGCCGAAGCCGTCGAGATGTACCGGCCCGTGACCGACGCAATTCTTGCTCAGCCTTGGCTGATGATCCCGCTGCTCTCGCTCGGCCCAGCGGTCTGCGAGGAGCTAATGTTTCGCGGCATCATCCTGCCGGGCCTCAGGAGCCGGATGAACGTCCACGCGGCGGTGGTGCTGGGCGGAGTTCTCTTCGCCGTAGCCCATCTGGACGTGCACGGCCTGGTGCCCCGGGCTCTGCTCGGGATCGCCCTGGGCTATGTGGTCGTGTACACGGGCTCCATTCTGCCCGCGATGCTGCTCCATGCCGCGAACAACGCCGCCGCTCTGATCCTGGCCGTGACCGGGGGCCCCGACGCCTCAGCTACGGACATCTCCGATCTGCTCACGCTTCCGGGGGCTCCTGCGTATGTCGCCGCGGGGCTCGCGTGTGTGGCCCTCGGGGTTGTGCTGGTGTGGCGGAAGGGAAGGCCGGCCGCCGATGAAGCTGCCGAGCACTCCCTCTAGCCTCCAGGTGGTGCGCTTGGAGGTCCAGCGGAGGGCGATGGATGCGGGGATGGCCGAGTCCGATGCGGACATGCTCGTGGCGGCCGCTCACGAGGCGGTGACCAACGCCATCGAGCACGGCAACCGGGGGGATGCGAGCCTCCAAGTCACCGTCGACATAAGCGTTGACCGGGGGCGCATCGCCGTTCGGGTCACCGACGAGGGCGAGGGCTTTCCCCCAATGGACGGCCAAGAGGATCGGATCAGTGAGCGGGGTCGGGGCCTAAGACTCATGCGCGCCTTGGTCGATGAGGTCCGCATCGAGCAGGGTCGTGGCGAGATCACACTCATCAAAGGGATACGCGCGTCCTAGCGCGCTGCAACGGCACGGAGGGGATAGGCATGCTTCTCACGGTGGATGTGGGCAATACCTCGACCCACGCGGGCGTTTTCGACGATGACCGACTCGTCGCCAGCTTCCGGTTCGCCACCGAGGCCCGGGCCTCGGCCGACGCGCTAGGGCTGTACCTGTGTGGGCTGCTCGACCTCAATGGCGTGGATCGCCGGCGGGTCGACGGCGTCTCTCTGGCCACGGTCGTGCCCCCGCTGCGCCGGCGGTATGAGGAGATGGCCGAGCGGTACTTCAGCTCCGAGCTGCATGTCCTGGCAGCGGAGGACTGCGGGATCCCCATCGACTACGAGCCGCCCTCGTCGGTGGGGGCCGACCGGATCGCCAACGCCGTGGCCGCCAAGGCGCGTGTCGGCGCGCCAGTGATCATCGTGGATTTTGGGACGGCCACCACCTTGGATGCCCTGGACGCGAGGGGGCACTATGTGGGCGGAGCCATCACCTTGGGCCCCGAGTCTACCCTGGCCGGGCTCTATGGCCGCACCGCGCAACTGCCCATGGTGGACCTCACCGAGCCCAGCCGGGCTATCGGGCGCTCGACGCAGGAGTCCATCCGGTCGGGCGTCATCCACGGCCTCGCGGGCATCATCGATGGCTTGGTCCGACGCTTCCGCTCCGAGCTGAGGGCCCAGGCGCCCACCTTGGCCACGGGAGGGCTGGCGCCCATGGTGGTCTCCGCCTGCGAGACGGTCTCGGATGTGGTACTCGATCTGACGCTCCAGGGGATACGGATGGTGTACGAGGCCCGGACAAGGTAGCATGCCTGGGCCGCGGCGGGAGGCGACTCGGCTCTGGCAAAGAAGTCTCCCTTGCCAGAGCTGGGCCCCGAGACGAGGGTGCGACCCCGATGAACTTGGTGCTGATCCTGGCCGTAGTGGTCGTCAGCGGCGTCGTCGCCTACATCGGCGATGTCATCGGCAAGCGGCTGGGCAAGAAACGAGTGACCCTATTTGGCCTCAGGCCGCGCCAGACCGCGGTCCTGATCGCCGTCGTTACCGGCTGCCTGATCACCCTCGGCACCATCGGCGCGGTATCGCTGGCCTCGGAGAGCGCCCGCACGGCCCTCTTCCACCTGGATGAGCTATATGAACAGATCTCCGAAGCGGAACAGGTTGCCACCGAGGCCCGGCTGAGTGCCCAGGAGGCGCAGGCCGAGCGGCAGGAGGCACTGGACACCTTGGAGCGCAGTGAGGAGCGGCTCGAGGAGACTCAGGCCGAGTTGAGCCGGGCCAGCACCGCTCGGGAGAGTGCCAGAACTCGTGCCGAGGAGGCCGCTGGGGTGGCCGCTGCAGCGGAGCAAGAGGCCACCGAGGCCAGGCAGGAGCTGGGACAGGCCGCTTCCCAGGTTTCGGAGCTGCGGAGCCAACAGGAGACCCTGCAAGGCGACATACAGGCGCTCGAATCGGCGCGCGCCACGGCCGAGGAGGAGCGCGATGCCCTGCTGATGGAGGCGGGTCGCCAGGCTTTCGAGGGAAGTCTGCCGCTGTTCGGCTACCGAACCGATCTACCGGCTCAGCGGATCGCCCTTAGGCCCGACCGGGAGCTGGCCCGGGTGATCCTGCCGGCGCGCAGTGACAGCTCGAGTGCCATTCGGGCCCTGGACACACTCTTGGAGGATACGACGCGGGTCGCCGAGCTAGCCGGGACGGGCACGTACGACTTCCCCGGCGACGAGATCGACGCCACGACCGGCTTGGAGCTGATCCTCCTGGGAGCTGAACTGCGCCCCACCGAGGACTGGCATTTCTACGATCTGCGGGAGCGTACTCAAGCCTATGACCGCTACCTGAGCCGGATCGCCGAGCGCGCGGCGGATCTGTCCACGCGGGGAGAGGTCTACATCCTCACCCGAGTGGGCCCGTACGCCGTGCCCCGGAACCGACCCGCTATCGTGGAGTTCGAGATGGGACTCGTCCAGTCGGCGCGGCTGCCCGTCGGCACCGTCCTCGCAACCGACGTGGTTCCCATGGGCACCGACAAGAACGACATCGCGAAGGCGTGCTACCGGGTCGTGGACCAGGCCCGGGAGCGCGCTCGCGGCGGCCGGGAGCCGGGTGGAGCGTACCGGGGCGTCATCAACCCTGACCTCATCCCCGATCCCAGCTACTCCATGGTGGAGGAGGCCGTGGCTGAGGCCCTGCGCCTACACGAGAGCCTGGAGCTCGATGCTCGCCTGGCCTGCATCGTGGTCCCCGATCCCGCCTGGGACGAGAGCCCAGGCCCCGAGGAGTACCTGAACACCGACGTGCCCCACTACCGAATCGATGTCCAGCCAGCCCTCTAGCCGGCGAGTGCTCGCCATCGACCCCGGCCGGGAGAAGTCCGGGTTGGCCGTCGTCGACGCTCGGGATGGGTGCCTCCATCGGGAGATCGTCCCCACGCCAGACCTCGTTCCGCGAGCGGCGGAGATCGCCGGCGAGTATGAGCCCGGCGCCCTTGTCGTGGGTGACCGCACGGGGGGCAGGCTGGCGCTGGACGAGCTTCGGGCCGCCTTGGCTCTGCCTGTGGAGCCCGTGGACGAGCATCGATCCACCGAGGAGGCACGGCAGCTCTACCTCGACACCGTGCCTCCGCGAGGCCTGGCCCGACTGATCCCGAGGGGATTGCGCACGCCGCCGGGGCCCATCGATGACTACGCCGCATGGGTCCTCGGCCGCAGGTATCTCGGAAGGCAAGGCGACACCTCGCTCTGAGCTTCCTGCAAGGTCCGGGCGGCTCGGGGGCCGAACACCGGGGAGCGACAAAACAGCCGGTGAGGACGTGGTGCGCATGCAGCCTATGGAGGTAGGAGTGTTCCTCTGCTCCACGGGGATCGATGATCCCCTCGAGGCCCTGAAGAAGCTCCAGGAGCTGGGCATCAACAACTGCCAGCTCCCGCCCCTGGGTCCCGATTGGCTCACAACCGAGAAAGCCGGAGTCATCCGGAAGGCGCTGGACGATGCCGGCGTGGTGGCGACGACTCAGTTCGTGGGTTTCCCCGACGAGAGCTACGCCGACATTGCCGCGGTGGAGAGGACCGTGGGGTTCCTCCAGGAGGACAAGCTCCCCGAGCGGATGGAGATGACGAAGAAGGCGATCGCCTTCGGCGCCGAGGTGGGCGTGCCCGCCGTGGCCGCTCACATCGGGTTCGTACCCGAGGACACCGCCGATCCCCGCTACCCGAGACTGGTCGACACCATCCGCGAGATCTGCGATGCCTGCGCCGACAAGGGCCTCAAGTTCTCCATGGAGACCGGCCAGGAGACGGCCGAGGAGATGCGGGAGTTCATCAAAACCGTCGACCGGCCGAACCTCCATGTGAACTTCGACCCGGCCAACATGATCCTGTATGGCAAGGATAAGCCGGTCGAGGCCGTCGGAGTCCTGGCGCCATGGATCGTCTCCGTCCACTGTAAGGATGGCGACTGGCCGACCAAGGAGGGGCAGCTTGGCTCCGAGCAGCCCTTGGGTGAGGGCCAGGTGGACATCCCCGCCTTCGTCGCCAAGCTCAAGGAGATCGGCTACACAGGCCCCTTGACCATTGAGCGCGAGGCCGGCGATGATCGCATAGGTGACATTCTGCGTGCCAAGGAGCTTCTGGAGTCCCTCCGGTGAAGCGTCCGCGGCCGTCGATCGACGAGGTGTAGCCTTCGGTGAGATGTCTCGGCACCATCTGGCTGGCGATGCTGCTGGTAGGGTCCCTGGTCCATCCATCGGCGGCCCAGGATGCTCCCACCGCCTTCGCCGAATGGGCGGGCAAGGAGGCCCCCCAAGGTCTTCCCCTCCTGGAGCCCGCCCTCGCATCCGGCCGGGCCATCGTGCTGCATTTCACCGGCGATGCCGGGCCCGACAACATCGCACAGACGATCACCCTCAACCAGCTTCGCGGACGGTACGGCAATGATGTTGTCTTCGTCCGCGCCGAGAACGAGACTACCGCGGGCGACCGCATCTTCGACGCCTTCGGCGCGACGCGCATCCCGTCCACGGCGGTGCTCGACTCGAGCGGCCGCGTCGTGGCCGTATACGAGGGAGCCGCCGAGGCCCCGGAGCTGGGCGAGGCCATCGATGAGGCTCGGGCCGCATCCAGTCCGGCCCGAAGCCCGGGTGTCAGCGCCTTCGACCTCAGCGATCCACTGCCCAGTCCCGCCGACGTCGTGGGGCACCGTGCCTATGGCAGCACCCCACCGATCCGAGCCGCCCTGGTCCGGGGCGAGACGGTAGTCCTCGCTTTCCTCGGTGCCTTCTCCCGGTTCCACGCCCAGCAGGAGGAGGCGCTCCTGGCGCTCCGAGACGTCGTTGAGGGGGAGCTGGCGGTTCTGCCCATCTCCGCTGAGGACCCGCTCAATGAGCCCGCATTCAGCGACTACGCCGTGACGGGGGTACCCACGTTGTTTGTGGTGTCCGGCGACGGCGTGGTGCGAGCACACTTCGATGGTCTGACGGGACTGGCGGAGCTAGCCGCCGCCGCCGACCTGGCAGCCCCGTACGCCGAAGGGCCGGGGGCCATCGAGACAGAGACGCCACTGGACACCACGCCGGCCGATCCACCGGACAATGCCCTTGAGCCCCGCGTGCCCGTCGATCCGGGACCAGAGGTGGAGGTGGGTGAGCCGCCTGACCCCGAGTCCGTGGACCCGCCGCTCCCCCAAGGGCCCGCACCCGAGCCCACGCCACCGGGCGAGCGCACGCCCATAGCGGCCGAAGGAGGCGACCCCGCCAACCCGCTCAGCCCCGCGGCAGGGTCGACCGTTACCGTTGACTCGGCCGTCAATGACGAGTACGGGCCGTCTCGTCTCGTCGATGGCCTGCTGCCTGGCGATGACGGCTTCCGGCCGTGGGTCTCGGCCTCGGGCCACGGAGCGCCCTTCGAGATCCGCATCGAGCCCGCGACCCCCGAGCTCCGCGCGCTCATCCTTCGCGCCGCCACGGGCGACCCGGTGCTGTTCGGCGCTCGGTGGCCGTCGGAGATGACCGTCCGGGTAGAGGTCGCAGAGGGGGAGGCCGACCGGGACCTCGGCACCTTCGCGCTGCCCACCGATGGATCGGCGTACCGGATCGAGCTGCCGGAGGAGCCCCTCGAGGCGATCATCCTACGGATCACCGCAACCCATGGCGATGTCCCGACCTGCGAGATCGCGGAGATCAGTGCCGAGTAGGACAGGCCTGGCCATCGAAAGCCCGGACGTGTAGCCTTTGAGCCCGTCCGCCGGACTATACATGAGCGGGACCTGGAGCTACCGTCCCTGGAGAGGCATGAGGCTGCGATGGCAGGTCGCGCTTCCGGTGAAGCGGGCGCCCCGTATCTGAGCGTCATCATCCCGGCCTATCAAGAGGAGCGCAGGATCGGTGCCACCCTCGTGGCCGTTGGCGAGCACCTCGCCCGCCGGGGCTATGAGTCGGAGATCGTGGTCGTCGACGATGGCTCCACCGATGGCACGGCCGGTGTGGTCCGGAGCAAGATGGACGCATCCCCCGTGCCGATCCGTCTCCTCGGCCCCCGCTCGAACCGCGGGAAGGGCTACTCGGTGCGTGAGGGGCTGCTGGCGGCGCGCGGCGCCTACCGACTCTTCTCCGATGCCGACCTGGCCACTCCCATCGACGAGCTGGACCGCATGCTCCAGGTCGCCCACACGCGCCGGGCCGATGTGGTCATCGCCAGCCGGGCTCTGCCGGAATCGAAGCTGGTGGTTCGGCAGCCGTGGTACCGAGAGACCATGGGCCGGATCTTCAACCTGCTGGTGCGGTGGGCGGGACTGACAGAATGCCCTGACACTCAATGTGGCTTCAAGCTACTCACCGCTCGCGCCGTCGACGAAGTGGTACCGTGGCTCACCATCGATGGGTTCGGCTTCGACGTGGAGCTGCTCTGGGTGGCATTGGCCCGTGACCTGCGGGTGTGGCAGCTTCCGGTGCGATGGATCGACTCGCCGGCTTCCAGGGTGTCACCCGTGACCGACGCCAGCCGGATGTTCGTGGACCTGCTCCGGGTTCGGATCAACGACTGGCGCGGGATCTACGAACGCCAATCCTGATCATGAGCCGCCATCGGCGAGCTTCTGAGCGAGCATCGTGCGCATCTCGCTGGCAACGGGCATGAAGTCCTCGGCAACCCGGGCCATATCTTCCGCCAGGGCCCGCAGCTCCTCGTCCGACGGATCGGTGGTGCCCTGGACCCGCGAACGGATGGTCAGCGCGGACCGTGGAACGGCGTTTCCGGTGATCTCACCCAGGGTAGCCTGGATCTTGATGGCGATGGCGTCATCGGTCCAGGCCTGGCCGTCATAGAACAAGCCGAGGTATAGCTCGTGCCCGTCCGTGTCGAGGTGTGCGTGGTGACTGACCGCCGTGCGCAAGCCCTCCTGCTCGGGGTCGCCGACGGTCACGGGGATCCTCCCCACGATCTCGAACCCCTTCTGCTGGTAGTGCTGGGCGTCCATGTCAGTGAAGATGTAATCATGCGTGTTGCCCGCCGCCGAGGCGACTAGGATCTGCTGACCGTCGTCGTTGGCGTACGCGTACTCCATGTCACCGGAAGGGTAGTGAGAATCCAGCCAGCCCGTCTGCTCCTGCACGAACTCGTATCCGCCCAGCTCCATGGGGAAGACCTCTGTGTGGTCCTTGTGCACCGTGGAGAGACGCACAAACTCCGCCGACACGTAGTTCCCCGATACCGCGAGAGTGGCCCCCGCTAGGACCAACGCTGCGGCGGCAGCCGCGATCAGTGGCGAGAGACCTCGTGCCACAGTCTCCTGTGGCGGGGTGGGAGGATCAGAGCTGCGCCGGGTCGCGTGTCCGGTTATCGGTGCTGGCCGCTTAGGCATGGCAGGCGTCACCTCGATAGGGGTCGTCGAACCCAATCATCATACGATACAACGGCGGGCGGCACCCAGGCCATATCGGGATGTGCTACGGCTGCCCGTAGATGATCGCCGTGGCCGTGGCCAGCCACAGGATGACGGCGAGCTGGATGGACCGGTCGTTCAGCAGTAGCTCCGACGGTGCGTCGGCCATATGATCGCCGTGCTCGACCACATAGAGGTAGCGTAGCACTCCGTAGGCGACGAAGGGCGTTGTGGCGATGAGCCATTCGGTCCCCATCTTGCGCACGGTCACATCGGCGGTGGTGTAGATGGCGTAGCAGAGCAGCGATGCGCCCGCCAGCAGGGTGATGGACCTGTCCAGGAAGGGTAGCCCATAGAACTCCAGGACCCGCCGACTGTTCGGTGCGTTCTCGCCCGAGCGGCCAATCTCGCCGCGCCGCTTCCCGAAAGCCAGCAGGAGTGACAGGAACAGCGTCGTCAGCAGCAGCCACGGCGAGGCGGCCAGGCTCGTCGCTGCGGAGCCCATGAGGATCCGCAGCACGAAGCCGCTGGCCACGATGAAGAGCTCGAGCAGCGGAATGTGCTTCAGGCCGAAGGAGTAGGCCAGGGTGCTGCCGACGTAGATCGCCAGGACGACGACCGTCCACCATCCGAGGACTGTGGCGAGAATGGCCGACACCGAGAACAGCGCACCGGCCAGCGCCCAGGCTTCCCGCACCGGAAGCTCACCAGCGGCGATGGGTCGCCGGCTCTTCTTCGGGTGCTGCCGATCGGCGGGAAGATCGCGGATGTCGTTGATGACGTAGCAGGCGCTGGCGGCCAAGGAGATGCAGATGAAGGCACCCACGCTCTCGAGCACGGGCTCCAGGTGAGTCAGCCGCTTGGCGAAGACCACTGGCGCGAAGACGAACAAGTTCTTCGTCCACTGATGCACCCGCATGGCCCGCACGATAACGTTGGGCGATACCATCGGAAGGGCGCTCCCAGCTTGCCGATCCGAGCGCAGGCGCTGTCGCCGACGCTCTCGGCTCCGCCACGTTATAGCACCCCCCGCACCAACCGACAAGCGGGGCGTCCCCTCTCGGAGGACGCCCCGCCAACTTCCGTCCGATATGGTGCTGACGGTCGGTGGGATCAGGCCCTTACGCGGCGGACGCCGGCAGCGATCCCAATGCCGACAATGCCCAAGCCCAGAAGGAGGCCCGTCCAGTCCGCCCCGCTCAGTCCGCCGACCGATGCGACCGTCGACTCGCCCGGCCCGGCGTCGTCGGGCGCATGCATGGCCTGGCCCTTCATCTCACCCAGAAGCTCATCCACCTCCTGGGCCGTCAGCTCCGTAACCCCCTCGGGGCCGATCTCCACGGCGCGGCCATCGAGGGTGATGATCACATGCTCTCCCACGGCCATGAACTGGTTCAGGATCGGCGCGGCGTCGCCGAGCTGGAACTGGGCCGATGAGAAGTTCTGTACCTGGACCGTATCCAAGTCATCGGTGTAGTGGGCATCCACCCACCGGCCGTTGCGATAGTAGAAGGCCCGGCCGGCTACGTACTTGACGCCCTCGACGCGCTGGGTCTGCCCCTCGGCATCCACGTAGGCGTTGAGGCTCTGGGCGTTAGTCTGGCCCTTCATCACTTGCGCATTCGCCGACTGGGACATGGCCCAGCCGCCCTCTTCGGCCTCAGCGGCCGTTTCCAGGTCCCTGGCGAAGGCATCGACCGCCTCATCGGCACCGGGGCTCATGGCGCCACCCATGGCGCCCGGACCCCAGGTGGTAACACCGGGGCGAGCCACGGCCACGTTCTCCTCGCGCACCAGGAAGGCGGTGTACTCGGTCATGATCCCGAACTTGATCGAAAGCGCCACCACCTCTTCCACCAACTCGGGGTCAGAGCCGTTGAGGCGCATCTGGTCCACCAGGTAGCCGATCTTACGAGCCGCCCACAGCCGCGCCACCCGCGGGTTGGCGTCCTTGTCGGTGAAGCTCACGGGGAACTCGTCCACATAGCGGCCGTCTCCCGTGGAGCCCTCGACGACCACCGTGGCGCTGCCCGTACCGTCATAGCGTCCCGCCAACAGAAGCTGGGAGCCATGGAAGAGATCAGGCGTCTGCTGCGGATAGACGTCCTTCACATCCACTCCTGCCACCTGGATGTCGATGTCCGCCAGCGCGGGGTGCGACATCTTGGCGAAGAAGCTCGAGACGGGCACCTCGATGTTCTCCGTGGGCCGAACGTACTGGGGCAGGCCACTGCCCTGCTCGGCGAGCTTGTCCAGGAAGTGGATGTTCACATCATAGCCCACACCGAAGACGAAGAGTCGGGCGTCGGCATGGTTCCACTCCTCGGCCCGCTCCAGAAGCGTATCCAGGCTCGTCTCACCCACCGTTGGGTTGCCGTCGGATAGCAGAACGACGATCCTGGGCCGGCCCGAGGTCTCGACGCTCCCAAGCCCCGCCTCCAGGGCCGCCTCCATGTTGGTGCCGCCGGCCGCCTCCAGGCCATCGACGAAGTCCAAGGCCCGCTGGCGATTGCCCTCGACCGGAACGGCGTGGTCGGCGAGAGCCTCCTGGGCGGTAGAGAACTTCACGA
>WJIW01000250.1 GCA_014730065.1 Armatimonadia bacterium
ATCCTACTCATGGCCCTGGGCGGACTACTGGATGACCTGTTCCCCGAGGTGCGGCCGGTGAAGGGTTTTGTCGGCCATTTCGGCGCGCTGTTCACCAAGGGCCGCCTCACCCGTGGCGCCCAGAAGGCCATCATCGGCGGGATCGCATCCCTGTGGGCGGGCTGGTTTCTGGCCCGCGGCCAGTGGTCGCTTGCCATCATCGACGGCCTGATTATCGCCCTGTCGGCCAGCACCCTGAACCTCCTCGACGTACGCCCGGGCCGAGCGGTGAAGTACTGGTGCCTGGCCGTGGCTTTGCCGCTCCTGGTGCCGGACACCCTACCGATCCTTCTGCCTCTGGTCGTGGCCGTTCTCGTCTACGCTCCCATCGATTTCGGGCGCAAAGCCATGCTCGGAGATACCGGCGCCTTGGCATTAGGAGCCAGCGCGGGCTTTACCTGGTGTATGATTCTCCCAGACACCTCACTCGGCATGACCCTCCGATGGATCATCCTCATCGGCCTGGCGATCACGAACATCTATGCCGAGCTTGGCTCGATTAGCAAGGTGATTAGGCAGTGTCCCGTTCTGGAATACATCGACAACCTCTGGACAGGGACTCCGGAGCCCCGCCTGGGGGGACGGACCCGCTGACCGATACCCTGGCCCGCCGAGGAACGGTGCTCGTCGGCGGGTTCGGCACCGGCAAGACCGAGATCGCCGTATCCCTGGCCCGGCGGCTCGCCGCCTCGGCATACGAGCCCCATCTGATCGATCTGGACATCGTCACCCCCTATTTCCGCCCAAGGGATATCAGGGACGAGCTGGAGGCCGATGGCGTCCGCGTGGTCGCGCCCGAAGGGGATGTGGGCAAATCCCCCCTACCCGCCGTGACCGCTCACGCACCCCAGCTCCTGGCCCGAGCCGCTGCCGGCGAAGCCACAGTCATCGTCGACCCCGGGGGCGAGGCGTCGGGCGCTGGCGTGATCCGCTCCCTCGTCGGCCATCGGGAGGGGTCTCGCCTCCTTATGGCGTACGTGCTGAATGCACATAGAGAGTCGTACTCGGGCGACCGCGCCCAGGCGACTCGCCGCACCATCGAGGACGCATCGGGGCTTACCTTGACCCACCTGATCTCCAACACCCACCTGGGCCGGGAGACGGCCCAGGATACCGTTCTCCAGGGCCTGAGCTGGGCTCGGGAGATTGCCGATGCGTGGGAGCTTCCACTGCTGTGCGTCGGCTGCCCCAAGACACTTCTCGAGGCGGTCTCGGGCCATGTGCCCGACCTGCCCATACTCCCCATATCCCCTAGCCTGGGTCTTCCGTGGGACGATCCCCGGGGCCCTAGCGACGTTAGGAGCCGGTGATCCATGAACCGGATAGTTGTGGACGAGGACAAGTGCCGGGGCTGCGCCCTGTGCATAGAGTTCTGCCCCAAGAACGTGCTCCGGATGGCCGACCGCTTCAACCGCGACGGCCTGAACCCCGCCGAGATGGGATGGCCCGAGCGGTGCATCGGCTGCGCCACCTGCGCCACCGTATGCCCGCACGTGGCCATCGTCTTGGTCGAGCGGGAGCCCAAGAAGAAGGCGGGTGCTGGCCAGTGAGCGACAACGGCGATGCGCGCTACGGAGAGCCCACTCTGGTCAAGGGCAATGAGGCGATCTGCGAGGGCGCCATCTGGGGTGGCTGCCGCTACTTCTTCGGCTATCCCATTACGCCCCAGAACCAGATCCCCGAGTATATGTCCCACCGCCTACCCGAGGTCGGCGGGGTGTTCCTCCAGGGCGAATCCGAGCTGGCGTCCATCAACATGGTCTACGGCGCGTCGGCGGCGGGAGCGCGGGTCATGACGACCAGCTCCAGCCCGGGCATCTCCCTGATGACCGAGGGGATCTCGTACCTCGTTGCCTCGGAGCTGCCCGCGGTCCTCGTCAACGTCACCCGAGGCGGCCCCGGCCTGGGCAACATTGCCGCGGCCCAATCGGACTACAACCAGGCGACGCGGATGGGCCACGGCGACATGCCTATGATCGTGTTCGGCCCCAACTCCGTCCAGGAGCTGTACGACCACACCGCATGGGCCTTCCAGCTCGCCGACGAGGCCCGGGCGCCCGTTCTCATACTGGCGGACGCCGTGCTGGGCCAGATGATGGAGCCCATGCGGCCCCGGATCGACGACCATCCGCCCGCGCCCGACAAGCCCTGGGCGACCAATGGCTGCAAGGGCCGGGAGCCCAACGTCGTCAATTCCCTATACGCCGACCATGATGACATGGAGACGGTGAACCTGAGGGTCCGCCAGCGATACGCCGAGGCGAGCAAGCGCTGCCTCCGCTGGGCCGAGCACCAGACCGACGATGCGGAGCTGCTTCTCGTCGCCTACGGCACCTCGGCCCGGGTCTGCGAGACCGTCGTCACCCGTCTGCGCGAGGCGGGCACTAAGGCGGGATTGCTGCGACCCGTCACGCTCCGGCCCTTCGCCAGCGAGCGGATCGGCGAGCTGGCGGAGCAAGCCCGGCGCGTGGTCGTCGTCGAGATGAACATGGGCCAGATGGTGGACGACGTCAGGTTGGCGGTGAACGGCCGCTGCCCCGTGGATTTCACCGGCCGAACGGGAGGCAACATCCCTTCGGTCGAGGAGATCCTCACCGCCATCAACGAGCACAGCCCCGTGGCCGGATAGGAGATACCATGGCTGAAGCACAGGTTGTCTTCACACCACCGGAGTCCTTGAGCGACACCTTGATGCACTACTGCCCGGGCTGCACCCACGGCTCGCTTCACCGCCTGGTCGCCGAGATCATCGACGAGCTGGGGGTGCGGGAGAGCACCGTGGGGATCTGCCCCGTAGGTTGCGCCGTCTATGCCTACAACTACTTCGAAGTGGACATGATCGAGGCCGCCCACGGGCGAGCTCCCGCCGTCGCCACGGGCGTCAAGCGCGTGCGCGACGACTGCACCGTGTTCACCTACCAGGGGGACGGCGACCTGGCGTCCATCGGCATGGGTGAGATCGTCCACGCCGCGGCACGCAACGAAGCCATTACCGTGGTCTTCGTGAATAACGGCGTGTTCGGTATGACTCAAGGCCAGATGGCACCGACCACCCTCATCGGCCAGAAGGCCTCGACCGCGCCGGCTGGCCGCCGCCCCGAGCACGAAGGCTTCCCCGTCCGCGTTGTCGAGATGCTCAACGCCCTCGAGGGGCCCACGTACCTGGCACGATCGTCCATGGCGTCGCCCAGGTGGATTCGGGACACAAAGAAGAAGCTCCGGAACGCGTTCAAGGCCCAGACCGAGCACCACGGCTTCGGGCTCGTGGAGGTCCTCTCCTCGTGTCCCACATGGTGGGGTATGACCCCGAAGGAAGCCCTCGACTGGATGGAGTCCACCGTGGTGGACTACTATCCCATCGAGGAGTTCCGGGCGCTGCCCGAGGGAGATACCGAGGGGGAATGAGTGGCATGCACCTG
The DNA here is from genome assembly GCA_014730065.1 of Armatimonadia bacterium. Taxonomy (GTDB): domain Bacteria; phylum Armatimonadota; class Zipacnadia; order UBA1398; family UBA1398; genus UBA1398. Next base: position 3,459 of record WJIW01000250.1, read on the forward strand.
GAGATCGTGATCGGCGGCATCGGCGGCCAAGGCGCCCTGACAGCGGGCCAGCTCCTGGCCGTAGCCGGCATGCAGCAGGGCAAGTGGGTGACCAACACCCCCATCTACTCGCCCGAGGTCCGGGGCGGCAGCTCCAACGCGCTGGTCGTGATGTCCGACCGGCCCGTGGGCTCCATGATGGTCACTCAGTCCGACGTGGGGGTCTTCCTGGCCCACCAGTCCGTGCCTCGGCTGCTGCCCACCCTCAAGCCCGGCGCCCGGGTGGTATACAACAGCACCCTGGTCCCGGCTGACAGCCGCAGGCTCCATGACGTGGCCCATGTGGCCATTCCGGCGACGGACCTGGCCACCGAGGTGGGGGATGTGCGCGGAGCCAACATGGTCGCCCTGGGGGCCCTCACCGAACTGGAGGAGGAGCTACCCCTGGAATGGCTTGTCGAGGCCCTGCCGGACATGCTGGGGCCCCGGAAGATCCGCTTCCTGGATGTGAACAAGGCCGCCCTCCACCGAGGGGCCGAGGCGGCACGCGAGGCCCTTGCCACGATGCCCTCCTAGGGCGGCTGCAGTGGCAGGTAGACCGTCCACTGGGGCACGCGGCTCGTGCCCGGTATGCGGCATTTCAGGTACCGAGCCGCGGCTTCGAGTGGAACCGACGCCGGCAGTTGCGCGGCGTCAAGGGGCGCGTCGACCAGGAGCACGTCTTCCAGGTCGACACTGACCCCATCGGTCACGCCGGGGTCCACGCTGAGGTAGACGTGGTCCCCGGCCTTGATGGGGTCGCAAGCCGCGAGGTACTCCGACGCCAGACCCGCGCTTAGCCAGCCTTCGGACTCCAGCCCGCACAGGACGGCCGGCAGGGCGCCCCGCGCCAGCCTTCCGTAAACCCTGGGCGTGGGAGCCTCCTGGGAAGGGTACTTCAGTGCCAGGCCCCAACTCGCGCCGGGCAGCGCCATGCTGGGGCCCAGCAGACCCTCCAGCCGATCCGCTCCACTCCCCCCGAACTGGCGCACGAATACCCGCACCGAGGCGATGGGGTAGTCGTGGACCGGATGTAGGTTGAAGTACTGGGAGAGGCCCGTCAGCTCGCCGCCTACGTACGAGAGCTTCACCCACTGAAGCGGCACCACGGGGAAGCGCCTCCGGGTGCGGCGGTCGTTCTCGGCCAGCTCCTGGCCCCGCTCGAGCCTGCCCAGAAGCTCACTGTGGGCCCGGGGATCTTCGAGAAACAGACTCAGTCCCGCGGCGTCGGGGGCATGGGGGAAGAGGCTCAGCTCCGCGTCCTCGAGCCACTCCCCCCGGCACCCAGCGAGTACGGGGGCTAGTCGGGCAAGTTGGCTTCGATCCACTGCTGCTCACCCAGCTCCATGAGTGCCCTCCCCGCGGCCGCCCTGGCGTCTTCGTCGTCATCGAGAAAGACTCCCCTGAGCGGCCCTAGCGCCATGTCGCCCAGACTAACCAGCATCCGCCCCGCGGCCGAGCGCACCCGCCAGTCGGGGTCGTGCAGCGCATGGGCCAGCAGCTCGACGTGTCGCTCCGACAGGCTCCGCTCGAGCCGCCCCAGGATGGCGCGCCGGACGTGCCCCTCGGGCTCGGCGTCCATACGGGCCCGCCAATCCAGCTCGTCGGTTCCCGCGCCCAGGGCGGCGGCGCGGATGTCGGCGGAGTCGTGCTGATACAGTCGCTGCAGCTCCCGCTCCTCGACGACATCCCGCGGCATGGTGCGCGCACACTCCAGCGCCACCCGCAGCGTGGCTTCGTCTCTCGCGTCGCGAACGAGCGCGCGAACGCGATCCACTGCCCCCTCCGCGCCACACTGGCAGGCCCACTGCAGAGCCCATCGCCTGAGGTCCCCGCCCAGGTGCTCCCACTGGCGCAGAAGCTCCGCCGCGGCTCGGGGTCCTTGCGAGGCCAGGGCCGACTTCGCACGGTCGGGGTACGGTCCCGCTAGCTCCCGGAGCCACGCCTCCGCCGTCGCCTCGGTGAGCTGAGGCGGCTCCAGGCGAGCGTCGGCCACCAGGGCAACGCGCAGAGCCTGGCTGGGTGCCAGGTCGATGCAGTCGGCCAGCAGGTTGGCCGCGGCCCGCACGTGGGTCGGTCGCTGAGGATCCAGCAGCACCGGCTCCAGGACCTCCCGTCGCTCGTCTACCGGCAGCTCCGCCAGACGCGCGGCCATGGCGAGGATCACCGGCCCATGGGTGGCGCCGGTGAACTCCTCGCACACGAAGTCGAGTACTCGAGGGTCGTCGAAGGCCATGAGCGTGTGCCCGAAGGCGGCGCGAGTGGACGAGGCCGGGGTCTCCCGGTAGAGGGCCATGAGCTCGTCCACCACGTCTCGGCCTTCGTGACGCCCGAAACGCAGAGCCCCGTCGGGATCGGCGGCGACGGCCCGAAGGACGCTGGTGATCACCGCCTGATCCGGTATGCGTAGCGCCTTGAGCAGGTCCTCGGCGCTATGGATGTGCATGGTCGTGTGGACCGAGGAGCTCGCGGGGTTTGCTTGGGTCACGATGTCGCCTCCGGCGGGTGCAGCACCACGTCCAGGCCACCACTTGCGCTGACGCTCGGGTTGTCCACATCGCAGTTCAGGTCGTTCTTCACGGGGTCGACTCGGTAGGGCATGCCGAGGGCGGAGAACACATCGAAGGCGAACCTCTTGGACTTGGCAAAGACCTTGAGGAAGCTAACGCCCGCGAAGGCGCCGACGCGCAGATCGAGACCGGCCTTGTGGG
>WJIW01000251.1 GCA_014730065.1 Armatimonadia bacterium
CGGGCTTGACCTCGAGCCGGACGGCGTCGGTGAGCTTCTGTCCGCTGGCTTCTTCGGTGGTGCGAACGAACTGCAGGACTCCATCTTGCACGATAGAGATGGTGGAGGCCCGCTGGCCTATATCGATCATCATCAAGCACCGCTCGGGCCGATGGGAGCCCGCTGCTTCGATGATGGACACGATCTCGGCCAGGGTCACCAGGTCGAAGTAGGCGGGCTGCAGTTTCGCTACATTGAGCACCTTGCACCACTCGACCACATACTGCTTGCGGGCGCCGGCGACGACCACTTCCACGGTGTCGCCCGAGCCGTCGCCGATCACGCTGTAGTCGAACTGCAGGTCGGACTGAAAGGGGAACAGGCGCTCCGCATCGGAGCGGATCGTCGCCTTGAGTTCTTTCTCGGGCATGCGGGGGTACTCTTGGACGCGGATGCCACAGTTCTCGGTTCCGCTGAGCGCCACGGCGGCCCGCTTGGCGGAGAACCGGCCTTGGGAGACCATCCCGGCGATGGCCTGTCCGAGGGCGTTGGCATCGAGAATCGTGCCGGCGTCGTACGCGTCGGGAGGCGTCTGGGCGACGGCCAGTCGCTCCAGCTTGAGCGAGCCCGGTCCGCCGGATACTTCCGCCAGCTTGATGGTGCTACATCCTACGTCGATCCCCAACAGGGAGCCCGCCACGTGGGACTCCTCCCCTCGGCGCCATGAGTCAACGCCTGATTTGCGCGTCTTACCTTACCGGGCACACCGACACTAACTGCGACCCAGCCGCTCTGGCCGGGCCCGAGAATAGGGCACCCTACCATCCGTGTCAACACCGACCGAGGGACGCCGTGCCGCCCGCCGCAGAACGCTCCAGGCAGCTCAGATCCTCGCCCCTATGTCGGTATGCTTGATGGTCAACGACTGGCATATTCGGGCGGCCGTCCCAGGTCACCTGCCTGCCCTTCACTCTCCTGCCGATGAATCTTCCAGCCCCACCATCCCGATTCGCCGAGGAGGCCGGGCCCGCGGGGGCTCCCCACCCCCGCGGGCCCGTCTCGACCAGCCAGAATCTAGGACTCCGCCGATGCGTCGTAGACTGTGGTGCGCGGAATCGCCTGGGGCGACAGCACGCCGAAGTACAGGTCCCAGTCGGCGTCATAGAGGTACGTCGCCCCTTCGTCGCCCGCGCCATAGACGCCCCAGCGCTCGTTGAGCCAGTCCTCGCTAGGCGCCGTGCCCAGGTCTTGGAGCCCGATGCTCTTCTCGGCGGTCGAGGAGAACATCAGCCAGAGCACGGTGGGACCCACGACCTCCTGGAGGGTCTGGTTGCCGAAGGGGCCGCCAGCGATGTTCACGGTCGGCCCCAGATCGGCGAAAGCGGGCACCCGGCCCGCGGTCGCCGGATCGGACAGGTCGGTGTTCCGGGCGTCCGTGTACCACACGTACCGAACGGGCTGAGCGGTCACGTACAGCTCGCCCGCAGCCTCGTCGAGGGGCACGTGGGTCGCCTGGCGGTCCACGTAGAAGGGGATCGGCTCGGTGCCGCCGTCGATGGGGTAGTTGATGATGGGGTGGCCCCACGTAGCCGCGCCATCCTCGGGATCGGAGATCTTCATCCAGTGGAGCTGCTGTCCACCGGGGGCCGTCGCCGAGGGCGCGGAGAAGGGCATACTGAAAGTCTCGTAGAGAACTCTCATTCTGCCCTGAGCGTCGTAGCGCTTGTAGATCAGCGCCATACGCAGGGGCAGCTCCACGTCGGTCCGTACCATTTGGCCCGTCGCCGTCCCCGTAGCCGTCGCCTCGGTATAGGGGATCGACATGATCTCCGGCGGCAAGAGCGCCACGAAGGGCTGGGCGCTATCCTGGCTCGCCCGGGTCAGCCGCATGGTCTGAGGGTAGAAATCGGCGGTGACCAGGTTAGTCTCGCCAGGCACCAGGGTCTCGTCCACGAATCGGACCAGCCCCACGGTCGGGTCGACCTCCACGGTCCGTCCGCCGCCGGCGTTCTCGGCGAACAGATACCCCGTCACGGGATCCTCCAGCCAATCGCCCGGTACGGCGATGGGCGTGCCGTCGACATACACGGCGAACTCCAGCCCTGCGTCGGCATCGTAGATCCAGTCGACCCATTTCTCACTCGCATAGGTCCGGAAGTGCCTGTTGCCCGGCGGCTGGCCCGCGGCGATGGCTTCCTGGCGCAGAGGAACCAGGGGTGCGTCGATCTGCTCGGGGAAGGCTACCTGGCCCGTGTTGTTGTTGGTCGGGTTGTAGAGCGCGGGCTGAGCCAGGGTCCAGGGCTCCGAACCGGCCACGGTCGGGTCATAGTTGGGGTTCGTCGGGATCTCGGGGTCGAACCGGGTGTAGAAGATGTCCTCGGTCCCGAAGGACGTACTGCGGCCCGAGAAGACGACTCCGATGTCGCTCGGGAAGTCGCTGATGGGGCCGCCGGACCAGCCCTCACTGCCCGTCACTGCGTCGATGCCGAACCAGACGTCGGCGAACAGGTAGGGGTCCTTGGCGTACTCCAGGCCATCGAGGCGCACGTTTCCGGGTCCGTATCGGGTCATGACCGGCAGCTCGTGGCTGCCCTGGAAGTTGAGGCCCGCGTCCTCGCCGGTGGTGGCAACCCGCCACAGGGCATAGCCCATGCGGCGCTGCCCGCCCGTGCCGGAGTAATAGTACATGTAGATGTCGAACTGGGTGGTGTCGTCGGGATCGGGGATGATCAGGGGCCGCGGCCCGAAGGTGGCGCCGCCCTCCATGTCCACGAAGACCGGCCCGAAGATGACCTCACCCATCAGCTCGGAGAAGCCCAGGAAGCCATCTTGGCTCTGCACCAGGGCCCCGCCCAGATGGTACGTGCGCACCGTCTCGGGGTTGGGCTCTGCGGGATCCTCGAGCCAGTCGACCTCCAGGCCCCACGCCAGGATCACCAGTGGCGGCGTGCCTTCACCGAGGAAGGTCTGCCGCACCACGCTCGGGGTCATGTGCCTGTACGAGGCAACGGCGGTGAAGCGAGGCTCCGGTGGCGCCACCAGGTCTGAGTCGGCCCCAGACCCGCCCACGGCGCCATCGGCGCCCAAGGGATGCCCGGCCACGAGGAAGGCGTCGCTGGCGGGCTCGAAGGTCGGGTTCACCGGCCGGAAGGGCTCGGCGGGATCGGCCCATACATGGCCGATCACCTGGGCCCAGAGGTTCCAGGCCACCTGCGGCTCCAAGTCCACGGGCGGCTCTTGGCTGGGTCGGTCGGAGCTGAAGTAGATGGCGGTATCGCCGTAGCGGCCATCATCGCCCCCATCGAGCACTCGGGGGATGACGGTGCCTGGCTCGGTGTCCCAGGTGTTCACGAAGAAGGCGGGCCCGAGCTCGGCGAAGGTGCTGTTGGCGTTGGCCGGCGCCGGGTCTCCCGGACCCGCCCAGGGGAAGTCCTTATCGATCTCCCGGGAAGTGGTCGGGTTGACCGGCGGCAGGGGCGACTCCTTGACCGTCGCCTTAACCTTGGTGCCTTGGGTCGAGACCTGGTCGACGTCGGGGTTGAACCCCACGACGCCATCGAACTCGGCGTAGGTCAGCAGGTCCAGCCAGTAGGTGCCCATGGGCGTCCCCGCGGCGATGGCGTCCACCAGGATGTTGCTGCCGAGGAACTCGGTGTCGATGGTGCTCGGATCGCCATCATCGGGCACTGAGTTCGGCGAGCCGTCCACAGGGAAGGGCCCGGCGCCATCCAGGAAGATGCCGGTGGCGTGCTCCTTGGATCCAGCGGGCGCGGGCAGCACCGACCAGCCCGCTGTATCGGGGTCGCCGTCGAAGATGTAGTTCGGCTGCATGCGCTCCACGGGCAGCAGCACGCCGTGCTCCGTGTCGTCGGACTGGAAGGGGCTTTGGGACCACGCGCCGATGGCCAGGATACCCGGCACACCCGCGGGCCGCCCCGGCGGCAGCACGCCGGCGGGGACATTGCCCCGGCTCTCTATCTGAAGGTCGCGCTCGGGAAGAGTATGCCACGAGCGCGGATCGGCGTGTCCGTAGATCCCGGCATCGGCCACTCGGCGACCGGGGGCCACTTCATAGTCGGGCAGCACCTTGACGCGCAGCGGAACCGACCGGTAGGGCTCCTCATACATGAAGCGGTACCAGTACGGGTCATAGTTGGGGTCGCCCGGGCCGCCGGCATAGGCTGCCTCGGCACGATCCACCTGCGCCAGGTCCAGGCGGCCGTTGTTATTCACGTCCACGTAGACCTTGATCATGTAGTCCTCTTCCGCCCGGGCTTGGGAGTCCAGGGCGTAGGAGAGGGTCGGGGTGCCGGACTGGTAGTCCGTCAGGTCGGCTCCGGGGCCGGAGTAGTCGGGTACCGTCTGGTCATCGGGGTCCATGGCGCCGTAGTACGATACCGGCGGATCGTTGGTGCCGATGATCTCCAGGAAGCCGATGGGCAGTCGCCAGTCGCCCGTATCGTCCGAGGCGAGGGGCGGCTGGTGCTCGGGAATCCGTAGCGTGATGGACACCCGCTGAGGCTCCAATGTGTCGTTATCGGCTCGGTACGTGTGACTCGTCCCGCCGCCCGAGTCGGCTTCATCGTACGCCGCCCAGGCCGTCTCCAGACTCACCGGCTCGGTTCGGTCATCGTTGGAGCGGTCCCACGGAACCGTGGGGGCGCCTTGACGGGCCAGATCGGCCCCGTCGACCTCGAGCCTGAGCGCCGAGCCGGGGATGGCAGGATATGAGCCATTGGGCAGGGGCCGCCCCGCATAGTCGGTAGCGGTCTCGGTAACGAAGCTCACGACCGGCGGATCGGCTCCGAAGTCGTTGCTCTCAGTCACGGCCGGTCGAAGCGGCGGGATCTCGACGCGGATGCGGCCGGGGCCGATGTCCTGCTTCAGCGTCGGATCGGGCGTATCCCATAGGGAGGGCTGAGCATCGGTCTGAACCGTCGCCGTGGTGGTCTGCCGCTCCAGATCCATATGTGAGAGGTTGGAGATCCACAGACCGTCGTCCGAGCGGTTCTCGCCGCTTCGAACGTAACCCACGCTGCTACCGGCGGTGCCGGCGTCCAGATCGAGAAGGGGTGGGCACCATCCGGGCAGGGGATCAGCGTCCACGGCCGGATCGCCATCCCAGTCGGACTCCAGCCAGCGCCAGCCAGCCGTCTCGAAGTCCGTACCCGCGCCGCCATCGGGATCGAAGAAGTAGCGCTCATCCCACGGGTCGGTCAGGGTCGGGCCGGTGCCTTCGATGATACTCGGGAAATCGTGGTTGCCGTTGGCGAGGTAGTAGCGGTGCTCCTCATCGCCCACCGTCGCGCCCGCGGGCGTCTTGTCATCATGGGTGCCGGGGTTACCCATGGTACCGA
>WJIW01000026.1 GCA_014730065.1 Armatimonadia bacterium
CCGTGGGGACGGTGGCGTGGGCTCTCTGGGGGCTCTGTGGCGCCTCAGGGAGCGTCACGGGTCGATGGGTGAAGAGTGGCTGCCGAGTGTTCGAGCTTGGTGCGCCTGGTGGTCTGATCCGAAGCGTCGAGGACGCATCTTGAGTCTGGATAGATGGCTGGCCCGGGAGCGCTTCCGTGAGGTGGACGTACCTGAGCTGGTGCCGTTGCCAGATCCGCTTCAAGTCGCGAACGAAGACGACGAACCAGGGGAGGGTAGGGGGCCAGAGACCAAGTGGGGGGCCGCGATTGCTGCGCTTGAGGAACTGGGCCTTCCGCTCTCCGTGGCGCAAGCGCTAGAAGAAGCCGGGCAGCCCGAGGATGATCGATTCCCGCAACTTGACTCTCTTCGCCAGAGTGCACTCGATAGATGGCTCCGCTCTCGCCCTGATGGGATTGCCGAGATATTGCGCGAGGTGGACGTAACGCTACCGCCTGCAGGCAGGAACGCCTAGCTACGAAGAGTGTCTGCGCGCGTCGGCGACGAGGACAGGGGCACGCCTACCTGGGGCCTAACATTGCCCTTGGCGCGCACGTTGGGCAATCTCGGACCGCTTGGCACCAAGCTTCATGGCTCATCCTCAAGAACCTATTGGTCCCGAGAGGTTCCAAAAAGAAACTCAAACATGGAGGATGACCCCAACAGGGAGGAGAACGCATGTCCTGGAACATAGGGTCGGTAGGGCATTGGGTAGGCAGATTGACGGTTCGCCTGGGGACGGCACCGAGTGGTGGGAATACCGTGGGTTCACGCACTTGCTCACACATGTGCAAGCTTGTGGTGGTACTCCTAGGCCTGGTTGGCGCGCCAGCCACTGCCGATGGTCCGCACATCCTGCGGCTGATGCCACCACAGATGGATGTGGACGCCACCCTGGATGCGATCGCCGCCGAGGAGCTCCCTATTGGCGCGGTGGTGATCGAGGTGCTACAGAGCGGGCAGACGCTCTTTCCTGTGCCCGACTCCCCCTTCATCACCCGGGAAGGCTTCGAGGAGGGCGCCCAACTCCAGCAATGGATCGCCGCCGCCCACGAGCGGGGCCTCAAGGTGTACGCGGGCGTTGATCTTCTCCGTTGGCACCTTCATTTCTCTCCCGATCCAGACCCCTTCGAGCGATTGCCAGAGCTAGTAGATCTGGACACGAACCTCTCCTGTGAGGGGGACGTGGACGCGATGTACGCCTCCCTCTGGGAGGATGATGTCAGATTGGGTCTGGCCGTGCTGGTGGAGCAGCTCGCTAGTCGCTACCCCGACCTAGATGGCCTGTACATTCAGCCTCACCTGTCCCGAACGGCCTACATGGGTTTCTCCGACGCCGGACGCGTCGCGTACATCCGCCATGCCCAGGTCGATCCGGTCGACCTACCGATGTACGGCGTGGATGATGCGGAGCACGACCGGCTTCGCGCCTACATGGAGTGGCGCCCCACCCAGTTGACCCAACTCCTGACCGAAGTCGTCGGCGCCTACCGGGGCGCGGCCGGTGAGGAGAGCAGGATCATCGCCAATGGCGCCGCGGGGTACCCGGCCTTGCGGACGCGGCATAAGGCCTCCACCTGCGATGACTGGGTGACGTGGCTGCTTGAGGGTGCCGTGGACGACGTTGTGATGGAGCCCACTCTGTGGCGCGCCCAGTGGGCTGCAGAGCTACAGGCCGGGCGGGGCATGTTCGAACGGCTGCGCCAGCCGGGCGATGTCTATTTGAGGGTGGCGGGGGAGCAGCGGGGCGAGATCGTCCCGATCGAGGAGTTCTGGTCCCACCTGACGGGGGCCGAGGTGTCCGATGGCCTGCCGTTGTTCGTGACGCCCTACACGAGCGACCAACTGATGGCTTCACTGGAGTTACTTCGATCACTGAAGTAGCCCCATATCGACAGAGGAGAGTCTGCTGGGTGGGAGGTGACAGAATGGCACAGCGCAGCAAGAGAAGCACGACTCGTAGGCGATTCCTGAAGAACTCAGCGGGCATGGGCCTGCTGGCCTTTGTGGGACTGTCGACGACGGACGCGTTAGTTTCCGAGGTCGCAGATCGCATGGGCGAAAAGTCATTGGCGAACCGGCTCGCGAATGACCTGAGCACGACGCCCGCCGCGAGAGCGGACGAGCCGGGCTACGGTCTACCTGGGTACATCGACGACGGTGAGTGCGGGGCCGCATGAAGCCACCTTGTGCCACGCGCCATGGTTGACTAGCGGCGGTCGCGCGAAGGACCGAAGGGAGGTACCTGATGCGGTGCATGTTGGCGGTCGCGGTTACTGTCTGGATGATCGTTCCGCTGTCGGAGAGTAGTGCGGCGCCGTGGTCCACCGATCCTAGCGTAGAGAGCGTCCTGGACGTACTCGATATTGCGCCGGACGCACCAGTTCGCTCGGTGACAGGCCCGACGGACGAGGTACTGGCCTCGCTGGCCCAGGATCTGGACGTGGTCATGGTTTGGCCCGACTTGGAGGTCACCGACCTCAAGATGAATGGCCCAGCCCACGCGGCTCTCAGAGCGATCGCCGCTCAGACCGGCGGGGTGTGGCACGCCGAGGGCGACCTGTTGGCTCTGGGCTCCCCGCTGGCGAGCTCCAGCATCCGCACGGAGGTCGAAGACACGGTCGTAGCGCAAGCCACCGCGTACGCGGCGGGGCCTACCGAGGCCTATCGTATCGTGCTTGCGCTCGGCCGAGATCGAGGCGTGCTGACTAGATGCGCTGAGTCCGAGGCAGGTATCACACTGGGGAGCCTGCCCCCCGCAGTAAGCGCCGAGGTGGTCCAGGGATTACAGGAGCTGCCGTTCGGGATCAGCGACAGTCTCGAGCCGATCAACAGTGCCCGTGTCGCTCTGGAGACTCGGCCGTTGCTGGCACTGGCAACCTTGGATGGGACGACTGTGTGCTTAGGTGTGCGGCTCGATAGGTCACTCGATGGCTCGGCCGAGCCGCAGCTGCTTCTCGACGCGGCCGAATGGGCTGCCCTTTGCGCTCATTACCTGCGATCACCCGAGCCAGGCGCCGCGCCTGGATGGGACCGTGGTGCCATCAGCGTCCCCCAGGGGCTAGCGAGGCAGACCCTTGGCCAGTTGTTCGGAGAACGTCTTGTGACAACGGGCCCGGAGACCATAGTCGTTGGCCCCGACCTCCTCGGCGATCGAGTGGTACTGTACTCTCCCGGCGAATCCACGGTTCCAGCGCTGGATCTGTCACTGGCCATCGCGGGGGCAGTGCCATGGATCGAGGCACGGCAGCTGGGTGAGTTTCTGTACCTTGGGCCGCACGGGGAGGCACGTCACCGCATGATGGCTGAGGTTCTGGACAGAGAGGAGTACATCGTGCGTGTGCGGTCGCTCGCGACCCAACTCTACAGGCTCTTGGCGCCGATCCCGCCCGAGTCGCCGTTCACGGAGGAACACTACGTAGACAGCGCCCTGATCCCCTTTGCGTCCATGGACGCAGGGCAGCGACAACTGGTGGAAGCCACTTTCGCCGCCGTCGTGCCCAACTGGGACGCGATGTGCGATTACCTGGGAGTCCTACCGACTCCCGCCCTGATACTGACGCTGTCGGCCGGCGACAGCAACTATCGGGCCGACACGGACCTCTACGGAATGGGCAGCAACACGCTGCTGCCCAGGCGTCTACTCGGACGCTCAACGGATACCGACACCGATTCGATTGGAGATGCGGAATGAGCTTCAGGCAAGGACTGGTGGTTGTTGGCACGCTCGTTGCGATGGCAATGCTGGGTCCGACCGCCTCAGCCGATGCGATCGTCAGCGCATGCGAGGCTAAGAGAACCGACAGATGCGAATGCACAACCGGATGGACTAAGAGCGGCCCTGTCAGGACATGGCGTGTAACCGCGGAGGCCCATGGGGATCAGATTTGCTGCACCTGGAAGTACCAGAAGTGGGTTAAGGGCGACAAGTACTGTTTTACCTACTCCGATCTGGATGCAGACTCTGGAGCATGTGAGTAGCGGAGTCGCTCGCGACCGGTCCTCGTCACCTCCCGTTGGCGGGGGCCGGTAACGCATATTTCCTAGTGCATTATGTCGCCCGAGACAGTCCAGTTCCTTTGACGGGGCGGAACAGGCGCACCTGACCTTGGAGGCTCACGCATGGCGAGAGGTCAAGTATGGCAGCTGGCTCTTTCGGCTCTCATAGTGCAGGCGGCCTGCGGTGGCCATGGAGACGCGGACGTACTATCGCTTCGCCTCATCTATGCCACCGATACGAGCGGCCAAATCGACACGTGCGGATGCTCGGGCGGGCAGCACGGCGGGTTGCCCAGACAGGCGACACTCGTCTCTAGGCTAAGAGACGCGGATGCTCCGGTCGCGCTCCTTGATGGCGGAGGCACGGTGACGAGCGAGAACCAACTTGACCACTTCGCCAGAGCCTACCGCATTATGGGCTACTCGCTGGTCATTGTTGGGTCGAGCGAGTTGGACCAGAGCTTCGCCTCAGTGCTCGCAGAGCAGGGCGTATCGACGCTCGCTCGCCCCTCGCCCGACGAGCCTGGCGCTGTCGCGGCTCGTCTACTGGAGTTCGAGGGCCATCCGGGTGTCTTGGTGCTGGCGAGCGCCGACCTATCCGCTATCGATCCGAGAGTGCTGTCCGAGGCCGTTCGCTCTGAGTTGTCGCGCCGGGAAGCTGAACGAGCCATCGTCGTGCTGGTCACCCGTGAATCGCCCGCAGGCAATGCCGCACTCGCGGATCTCCTCGGCGACGAGGTGGACATCTTCCTGGGCGCCTCATCCCCGCCGCGGAGCCGCGACTACCGGGACCCTATCGAGCCCGGTCCTGTGGTGCCCGCGATTTCACAGGGCAAAGCCCTCACCGTCATCGACGTCTTCGAGGTTGAGGATGAAGGTCCCCGTGTCGAGGCACGCTTTGAGCCGGTGAGCCCCAACTTACTTGAGGAGCGAGCCGTGGCGGAGATTGTGGATGACTATTACGCCACAGCAGCGACTCGATCACGTCCGGATGCCGGCGACGACTCGAACGTGGACTATGTCATGCGCGGATGGGCCGATGCTCAGGTATGTGCACCTTGTCATCAGGAGGAGTACGACGTATGGCAAGAGACCGCTCACGCCCACGCCATCGATACCCTCGCTAAGCGGGACCGACTGGTGGACGAGTGCCTCGCCTGCCACTCCGAGGAGTTCCGGCGTAACGGCGTCTTCGACCCGGCCGCTCTGGTACCCGACGATGGCGTTACCTGCGCTACCTGCCACGGCGACGGACTGGTGCACTCCATGACCGGTCGCACGGAGTACATCGAACGCTCGATGGAGGCACAGGACTGCATGGCCTGCCACAACGAGACCCAGCAACCCCAGGGCTTCGACTTCGAGGAGTCGTGGGAGAAGATAGCCCACGGCACCACCGAGCCTGCGGGAGAGGAATCCGAGTAATGCCACAGAGCACCGAGGACAAGCGCGCCACGGCGGAGTTGCTAGACGAGCTAGTCGATCGGCTTGCTGACCGGATCGCCGAGAAGCTCGATGAGCGCCGCCGCATCGACATGCTGGCCGACCTGGTGATGGAGCGGCTGGAAGCCGAAGGAATCGAGTCCGGTGATGATCTTCGGGAGGGCGAGCCCGGCGGCGGATCCGCGAGGAAGGCTCGGACCGATGGGAGTCGCCGCTCCAGCAAAGCGGCCAAGCCAAAGGGGCGCAAGAAGGCGGCCACAAAGAAGAAGTCCTCGGGTTAGGGGCCCCCATGCAGCTACTTGGAAGCAACAGGTATCGACGACGGCGGATGTCGGTGGGGGCAGTTGCGCTCTGCCTGCTGGCGGGGCTTGCAGCTTGGGCCCAGGCCGCACCCGAGCCGATGCCCGGTGCATGGATCCACTCCGAGCCCAAGCTGGCCGCAGGCGTGGTGATCGACTGGGCCGACTGGGAGGACAGCGGAGCGGCCATGGAGGCCAGGGCCACCCTGGACACTCTCATGAACACGGACCGCGTCGGGAGTGTGTACCTGTACGTGTTCTCCGATGGGCATACCATCTGCCCCCTGCCCGGCCTGCCTTTCCCCTCCCTGGACATCGCCAGTGGCCCGGAGGCTCTGGGCCACCTTGTCCAGCGGCTTCAGGGGGATGACACTCGCGTGTACGCCGTCGTGGACCTTCTTGAGTGGCACCGGCCCGGCTCTGGCCGCCAGAACCCCCTGGATGGTGATCTGAGCGGCCTGGCCGAGGCACCCGTGGGGGAGCCCAGGCCATTAGACGGTGGCTATGCCTCCATCGCTCATCCTCGCACTAGGGAGCTGCTGACCTCGCTACTGGCTGCGCTGGCCGATCCCGACATCGGTTTCGACGGCATCGTCCTAGACTGCCACCTGACCGGTGATGATCTGCTCGGGGGATCGGAGGCGACCCTGGCGGCCTATGCGGCGGAGACGGGCGCGGATCCTGCCAGTCTGGTCATGCCTCCCGCCTCCGTCGAGGACCTAGACACGCTGAGTGAGTTTGCGGCATGGCGGGATCGATATACCGGCGCGAGGCTGACCGACCTTGCCAAGAGCCTTGGCGAGGACGGTCCGGACGTGGGGCTTCTTGGTCGCGCCGACTACTGGGGGCTGTCCGACGTCGAGCGCGAGAATCTGGGCCAGACGTGGCCTGGCTGGATGGGTGGAGCGCCCTACACGGTCCTGCTACTCGAGGGCGACTACTCGGACCCATCGCTGGTCGCCAGCTTCTTCGGGACACGCGAAGGGGTTCTCAACCACGGGTGCCCCGCTGCCGCCCGCCCCGTACTAGACCACGGGGCGCCTCTGGAGGAGATCGCGCAGCAGTTCACATCGACCTCGGGTCCGGTGGACGAAATGGTCGTGCGGCTGAAGCCTGGAATGGATAGTGGTGCGCTTGGTAGGTGGGCCGCGTCGCTTCCCAAGACGTGTCCGTTGCCAGCAGTACTGCCGCCCTTCCTCTTTATGGGCCTGGGCGAGATGGAGAGCTTAGACCTAAGGGTCGTCGAATCGACTCCCGGGCCGGCGTGGGAGGCCCTACAGGCGGCAGCGGCTGAGGCGGGCCTCCCTCCTCTTGCCATCGACGAGGAGTTCGCTCAGGAGGTCATCGCCTCTAGCATGTCCCTCAGCGCTACCTTCGAAGACGCATTCCCACTTGAGCCGCTGACTTGGTACGCCCGGGCCGTGCATGGGTGCTACCAGCGCACATCCGAGGGCCTGGCCCTGTGTCGCTTGCCGTCACCCCAAAGAGTGATGGCTGATCGGCTCCAGCAGTTCGGGTGGTTCGAGTCGGCCGAGGAGTCATACAGCAGTGCCATCGAGCACGGAGTAGATCTGGCGCCGGCGCACCGGGGCCTGGGCGATACGCTTCGCAAGATGTGGCGGGCGCCCGAAGCGCTTGAGGAGTACGACCAGGCCTACCGGTTGGGGCTCAGGGACCCAGAGTTCCTCATGGAGGCAGGCAACTGCTTCCGTGACGCGGGCCAGTACGGACCTGCCGGCGAGTTCCTGATGCAGGCGATCGACACGTGCCCGGAGTGGAACATCTGGGTGCGGTCATGGGCCAGTGTAGGGTTGGGAAAGCTGTACGACACGCGTCAGGACCCTGAGGAAGCGCTCATCTGGTTCCAGGCTGCGGTGGATGCCTGGGAGGGGAACGCTCTGGCCCACTACTGGTTGGGCAAGACCCTCGTTGATCTCGGTCGACAGGAAGAGGCGGCTACGTCCCTGCGCCGCTGCTTGGAGCTAGACCCCGCTATCGCCCCCGCCGAGTCGCTCTTGGGTAGGCTACAAGGAGCCGGTCGGTAGCCTGATGCGGCGTGGCTGGCGCTACCCCACTCGACGAACGGATGGTGAACAGTGAGGACCCCCCGCTGGCGCGGCGTCCCGCTTGAGGATGCCGACATGGCTCACATCGCCGACAGGGTGAGAGCCGCTCTGAAAACTGACGGTAAGCTCACGCCGGGAGTGCCCCATGGACGTGCGCTGTCCGACTACCTAGAGGTGCGGGCCATTGCCGAGGAGCTAGCCCATAACCCACGGAACCGGGCGATGGCCAACGAGACGGACCCCATCTCGGTGATCGAGGGCTTCAGGGCCCTGACGAGGCGGCATGACCCCGATCAGAAAAAGGGCACGCCGGCCCACCGGTGTTCGCGATGCGGGGCATGGTATGTTCGGAGAGGGCGCTGCTGTGGCGCCGCCACGGCCGCTAAGGAAGCGCCATATCTCACTCCCCTGCGGTCAGCCTCAACATGCAGGCACCCCCAATGGAGCATTATCGTCCCGGTCAAGAACAAGGTCGACCTGACGAAGACGGCCCTCAAGAGTCTTGCCCGGGCTCGCGGCGCCGAAGAGTGTGAGTGGGTGATCGTCGATTGCTGTTCCACCGATGCAACGCACGAGTTCGTGGCCGACTTCGGGGAGGGGCGTCAAGTCACCCTCCTCGTGTGCCCGCCGGACGAGCCCTTCATCTACAGCCGAAACCTCAACCGGGGGGCTAGGGTCGCTGTCGGCGAGCGATACTTGTTCGTCAACAACGACACCAAGACTCAGTCCAAGACCGTCCTGGTGGACCTGGCTCAAGCCCTGGACCATCCGAGGGTAGGAGTGGTAGGGGTCGCAGGCCTGCTGGCGGCCGAGTCCGATCTACTCCCCCAGGACGGTTACACGCAGTGCCGCGTACCCATCGCAGGACACTTCTGGGGCATGGAGGCATCCACATACTGGGCCCTGGGTGGGATGGATGAGAGTTTGGATGGGTACGGCGCCGATGAAGTAGACTTAGAACTTCGCGTCGTCAGGGCTCATATGCACATCGCCTGGGTGTGCGCGAACGTGGAGCACCGCCACAGCGCTACCTTCGGTGAAGGCACCCACGCGACTCCCTTGGCGCTCCGCAACGGTCTGATCTTCGAGGCCAAGCATGGGTCGCCCCGGGATCGAGCAGGTGAGTTCTATGCGTTCCGCAACTGGGAGGAGCCCCTGATCTCCGTGGTCGCCGTGGTGCCGCCCTCCGCCGATACCATGGAGGCCGAGCGGTCTTTGCGCAGGGTCTTCGAGTGCGCGAACTCCTCGGGCAGACTCCTTCACCTGGTGGTTCTCACCGCCGCGCCCCCGGACCGACTCGATGCTGCACTGTCGTGCGTTGCCGCCGACTTCCCTGACTCGACAAGCTATCACCGCATGTCAACGCAAAGGCCCGAGAGCGAGATGTGGGAGTGGGGGCTGAAGCGCTGCATGGGCCAGTACATTGCCCCTCTCCGCATCAGTGACCACTGGGCCGACGAGCGACTCAACCGCCTCATGGACGCCATGGAGGGGGGGGCAGAAGCGGCGGGTGCTGGACTAGAGGATCCCTTCATGTGCATCTTCCGGCGTGGTGCGTTGGCGACCCCCACGAGCTGTCCCGAGCTCGGTGACGGCCAGTTCGTCGGCGTTCGCCCGGGCCTGCTGGAAGCAGCGCCAAGCCCCCGTGCTACCGAGATCACGGTAGCTCCCGGCGCTCTGACGAAGACACCCCAGGCCAATGTGTCGGTGATCATCCCCTGTTTCGGACGGAGCGATTTGCTGAAGGATTCACTGTGGTCGGTGCTGGAGCAAGATCTGGCTCCAGCGGAGATCCTCCTGGTCGATGATGGGTCGGATCCGCCCATCGAGGCTCCCTACCAGGACTCGCGCATACGAATCCTCAGGCAGCCCAGGAACCAAGGCCCCTCGGCAGCTCGGAACGCCGGGGTGAGGGCAGCCAAGGGTACGTACGTCAAGTTCCTTGACTCCGATGACATGCTCCTTGGGACCGATGCCCTGCGTCGGTTCCTGAGCTGTGCCGAGGAGGATGGTGCGGACCTGGTCTACGCTGACAATCTGATGGTTAACATGGTGACCGGGCGCATCGGCAGGCCCTTCGCGGGCCGCCTCGACGAGACGATCTACTCGGCCAACTTCCTCTCGCCATCCCAGTTACTGGTGAAGGTGGCCGCATTCCGAGAGGTACAGTTCCCCGAGTCCATAAGACTTAGTGAGGACTGGACCTATCTGATGCGGTTCATGTGGCGGCAGCAGTTCACGGTATCCCGAATAGCCGAGCCCCTCATCATCTATCGGCTCAACGACGAATCGGCGTCCAACGCTTGGACCGGGGCCTTCGAGTACTACTCCGAGGTCCTGGACCGCATGCGGCATCAGGCATTGGCCGTTCAGCAGTGCGGGGAGGCGCATCATGCCCATGGAAGCGCCTAAGTGGCCCCATGTTCCCATCGACAGGTACTACGTCTATCACTTCGTGAGAGAGTGGGCCCCGTCGATCCGGGGCACCGTCCTCAACGTTGGCGCAGGCAGCACCGACATGTTCCGCTCGCTGTTCGACGACCATGACTACCTCTCGGTAGACGCACAGGCGAGTACCGGACCGGATCTGGTCGCGGATGGCGCCGACCTTCCGTATGAGGATGATGAAGGACCCGACTGCATTCTCTGTCATCAGGTGCTCGAACATGTGGCGGACCCTCAGGCGGTGGTTGATGAGTTCCTGCGCATCTTGGCACCGGGAGGCATGCTGCTCCTGACCACGCCCTTCCACCCGGTCTACCATCCCGACCCGGAGGACTACTGGAGGTTCACTCAGGCGGGGCTGGCTCTGTTGCTTAGGGAGTGGCATGAGGTTGCCGTCGAGCCATATGGCAACCGCCGTGTACTCTCTGCATTTATCGAGGGCATGGATCTTCGGGATTGCGATCCTCGCTGGATTGAGGTCGCTGACCCGCACGTACCGCTTGGGTACTCCGTCAGGGCGACCAAGGCTAGAGTTCCCAAACTCAGACCCAGTCGACGACGAGGCGGAGCTTGACGCCCATCAGGCGACGGTCCTGCCCACGGCCATTGCAAACTGGCGTTCTCATGGGGCCCGACAAGTTGTCGTAGATGCGACCAGCGCCTGCCTGAAGGCGTTGCGCGCTGATCTTGAGGGGGAAGAGTAGGGGAGGCACCCAGTCATGGCTCGACGCTCCAATATGAGGTGATGGGCTCGCGATCAACCATGCGCACACACGGGTGACCGCAGGGGGAGCCCAGTTCTCACACGGTGGATCACCGGAAGTCCCCTGTCGATGCCTCAGCCAATGCTCATGAGGCCATCCCCTCTTCCTCAGCTTGCAGATGCGAAGGCCTGCGACAGCCCCGTGCGATCATCGCACCGGCATCTTAGGAGGCGTTGGATCATGGGTGGCAAGCACAAGGCTCTTCTCAAGCAGATGGACGCCGATGCCGACGCGGCGCTCGACTCGCTGGACCTGTGGCAGTTCGACCCAGCAACGGTGCTATGGGCGTCACTGGAAGTCAGCTTCCGGGAACTCGTTTGCTTTTCCCTCAAGTACGATCAGGGCAGCCTCGAGTATGAGCAACAACGCAGGCAGATGATGGACTGGCTGGACGTCGTCTTCTGTAGGTGTGCGAAGAGGCCGGCTGCCGAATGGAAAGTACCCAAGAACGAGCTGCCTCTGGATGTTGCCCGGGAAGCCGTGCCGACGCTACAGGCTTACTCCGAGGTCCGATGGGTATTCCCCCATGCCTTCCGGTGCCGTCTGAGCTATGACGTGAGTGGCTCGACGGCAACGTTCAAGTTTCGCGACGATCACGCTCTGCAGCGCCGTGGCCGGATGATCGCTGCCGAGCGAGCTGCGATGGACTATGCCGCGCCTGACAGCTCCGACTTCTATCGGCTCCGGCCTCCAAGGGAGGCCCCGGTGCGCACGGATACAGCCTCTGAGGATGAGTTAGAGGTCGCGGACACCCCGGTCCATCTGGGCGGTCATCTCTGGCACTGCCATGTGGACACGGGCGCGCTCTCAGTACTGCTCGAATCATGCGGAGTAGAGAGCCCCACGCAGGCAGCCTTGGTGGATGTGGGGTGCGGCACGGGTGGCGTGGTTGAGGCCGCGAGGCGGATGGGCATCCACGCATACGGCATTGACGGCGACCCGATGCTGCCGGATCGAGCCAAGGCATGGCAGAACCATCCGGAGTGGTTCCTGCTCCACGACTTCACCCACCCCCTCGCCGACCTCCCGACTGATTGGCAGGGGTTCAGTTCGTGTGACGAATCAGCCTTCCGGATCGGATGGTGCGTGGAGTTCGCAGAGCATGTCGAGGAGGGGTACATCCCCAACTACGTGCCTGTGCTCACCCAGTGTGACGTCGTCATCCTAACAGCCGCAACGTCCGAACGGGGTCACCACCATGTCCATCTGGAGCCAGAGACCTATTGGCGAGGCGTACTCGCTGGCCATGGTTTCCGGCTTGACCCTGATCTGACCGAAGCGGTGCGCCAGGGCTCTACGATGCAACGGGAGTTCATTCGGGACGGGGCGATGGTCTTCCGAGCAGTGCGCTGAGCATACTAACAGTGGTGGGGGCAAGCCGGTCCAGGCGATGAGACACAGGTGAAGGGTGGCATCACGTGAAGATAACTCTAGCGTCCATGCTCCTGAACTTGGGGTGCTCGACTGCGGAAGCCGTCACGGGGGAGGGGGTAGCCGCACTTCGAGCGCGCATGGCCGCAGCTTCAGCGCGGCTGACAGATCCGATGCCCCCTCACATGATGACACCCGAGGAGAAGGCGGAGCGGGAACAGGAAGCTGTCCCTACGCCCCCGGCCGCAGGGGCGAACACCCGGAGCCTCCACTCACAGAACGCCGGCAACCAGTAGCACTTCCTCACGGACACAAGCGCCGCAGAGGGCGGCGCCAAGCACGCCTTCCACGGGACCAAGGTTACCGACCCCCGCCTCGGCGCCCTGGGGACCGTGACAACAGCCGCGGATGGCGATACGCTACGCGTCCGCGATGGACAGACCACCGAGGAAGTGCGCCTGCGACTGGACGGGATCGACGCCGCAGAGTCCGATCAGCCGGCGGGGCCTGGGGCTAAGGCGCACCTGACGAGGCTGGTGGCCGGCCAGTAGGGCGCTTGCATCCGGGAGCAGACGGATCGTTGCGGCTGGATGATCTCGAACGTGTACCGCCGCTCCGACGGGCTACACGTGCACCAGGACATGGTGCAGGTGGGGGGGCTGGTGGTGCCGGGATACGTCGCCGGCAACCAACAGCTAGTCCAGCTCGCCGACACGAGCCGCGAGGAGCTCGTGACCCTATACGCCCAGCACTCCGACCGCCGATCCGAGCTCGATGGGACGGGGGCCCCGAGCCTGGATCACTGAGCACCCAGCCCCGGGGGGGTCCTACCCAGCCCCACGTTGAAACCCGCGGGCCACGGGCCTGGCCTGAGGGTGCTGCAACGCCCTCCGCCCGGTCCACCGGTGGCGCCTCCCGCCCCTCTTCCCGGGGGGCGCCGCCACCCCTACGGGAGTGTGGGGCGGGCGCTCTCCCGGGTCCCCAGCCCGGATGGTCCAGGCTCAGCCACGGGAGCCGGCAGGTTCCGGTAGTACCACCACCCAACAGGAACGCCACAACCCAAGGTCAGCAGTAGCACCACGAGGGCGACGACCAAGAGCTTGTCCACGCCCCGCCGATGATCTGCCGACATGCATTCACCATTCTGCGCGGGATGCTCTTGCACCGACGAGTTCTCGGGTTGCCCCACCACCCCTCCCAGGTGACGTCACTGACGGCTCCGCCTTCCCAGGCGGCTATAACGGCTGTGACGTCGGGTTGGTGCCTCAGGCCGTCAGGGTCGTCCGCTACCTGTGCCCTTCACAGGGGGCGGGGAG
>WJIW01000252.1 GCA_014730065.1 Armatimonadia bacterium
CCCAAGCACCTCTTCACCCGGCCGGCATCCAACAAAATGACTACCACCACTGTCCCATTTTAGGGGTGCAGTACCCCAGAGCCAATTAGGCAAGGAGTGGCAGGCAACGACTGAGGTGGGCCCGGCCATGAGGATCACCGACAACCGATGTCACGGCGCCCGAAGCCCCGCTGTGGTGGCCGCGGCTGTACTCCTCCTGACCAGTGCGGCCCTGGCCGGGTCGGGCCGGCAGCTTGTGCCCGTCACGTACATAGAGGGGCACCCTGCGCCAGCGGATGTGGATGGCGATGGGCGGCTGGAGCTGGTCGGCCATCGCGATGGCGCCATCACCATCCATGGCCGGCATGGCCGGGGCCGGCGGATCGAGGTTCCGGGCGTCGTCGGCGTCCACGTCTGGGGCGCGGTGGACCTGGATGCCGATGGCGCCGACGAGATCATGCTTCAGGTCGATCCCGAGGGCGGGCGCACGGTCACGCCGACGGGCTTCCTGCCCCGTGGTCCGCGGCTCATCGCCGTGGATCACACGGGAGACCGCGTCGGCGGGCTGACCCGGGTCGGCCACGACGGGCCCTTCCCCGAAGGCACCACCGTCAACCAACATGCCCTCACGGGCCGCGCCGACCTGAACGGTGACGGCCGGCCCGAGCTGCTCGTCCGCGAGGAGCTGGAGCGTAGGCCGCCAGGCGCGTCGCGCGAGTTCATCGCCCGAGCCCTCGTCGCTGTGGACCCCTCCACCTGGGAGCCGATATGGGCCTACCCGACGCCATCCAAGTGCCGCACGCAGGTGGCGGACCTGACGGGCGATGGCGTGCCGGAGATCGTTGTGCTCCAGAGCGCCGATGGCAACGGGCACGTGGAGCCGGTTCGCACACCTTCGGGTGAAGTCGAACGCGCCGATGACGTCTGCTGGCTCTCGGTGATCAACGCGGCGGGTGAGGAGCAGTGGTGCGTCAATCCCATCGCCGATGAGCGGGGCGTGGCGCCCGGGGCCTGGGGCTTCGATGCCTCCTTCGTTGTGACGGATCTGATGGGCGATGCCGTGCCCGAGATCGCCGTGATGGTCTCCGCCAGCCCGAGGCTTCAGGCGCCCCGGGGCTGGATCCGGATCTACTCCGCCGAGGGCGAGGTGCTCGCGCGGCGGGATGGCGTGGCATGCGCCTTCCACGGCCATCTCCTGGCCGCCGATGTGGATGCCGACGACCGGCCGGAGCTGGCCATCGGCGGCGCCGACGGGTTCCTGTACGTGTTCGATGAGGAGCTGGTGCTCGATCACTCGGTGGGCCTGGGGGAGAGCATGGTCAGCATCGTGGCAACGGTCGGCGGTGAGGATCCCCATGTGCTGTGCGCCCTGGACGGCGCGGCGCGTATCGTCGGCCTGACCGGTGATCGGCCCTCGGTCGCCTCGGGCGGCGTCTCACTCATCCATGGCAGTCACGCGTGGGAGCTAGATTGGGATGGCGATGGGAACGAGGAGATCATCCTCCACGGCCAGCGCGAAGGTGAGCAGGTCACGACCATCGCCGAGCTGGGCCCCCGGGTCCTGCCGATCCCCGACGATGCGGAGGAGGACGGCGTGCCCTGCCGGGTCGACCGAGTTCTGGCGTGGCCGGCGGGGGGCGAGTGGCTCATCGGATGGCGGCGGGGCGATGGTCTGGTGGCCGTTGGCAACGCCGGCGCGGGTGAGCACGTTCTATGGTCCGAGGCGCCGGAGGACGTAAGAGTGGACTTCACCCCCGATGGCCATCGGCTGGCGGCATGGAGCCCGGAGATCCCCGCGCTGCATGTGTGGACCCGCCCCGGATGGCAGCGGCGCACGATGGGGTTCTCGATCATCGCCACCCACCCGGTACCGTTCTGGGTGCCGGGCCCCAGCGTGGAGCAGGATCCGCCGCCACCCGAGGATCTGGTGCGCCTCGCGGCAGGCATGGGGGAGGGTAGCGGACTCACCGCGTCGCTGCATCCCACCCGGGACGAGGCCGCCGTGGCCCACGCGGGCGAGCTGCAGATCGTGGACCTGGCGACGGGCGCGACAAGTTTCGTTCCCGATGCCTCCGCGGGGGACGGCATCTCCGATCCGGTATGGTCGCCCGATGGCGAGCTACTGGCATACCGCCGCCGGACGGACCCGCGCGACCCCGACCTGCCCAGCCGCTGGGACGTGTGCGTTTGGGACTCGGTGCGAGGTTGTTCCCGCTGCCTGACGACGGACGCTCGCATCGGGGGCGTGACGGAGGCGCTCGAACCCTACGCCTCACCACCGCCGACGGCCGATGGGCTGCCCTTCTACCCGCGCATGACGGACTTCGTCTGGTCGCCGGACTCCCAGACGCTGGTGCTGCGCGGGGCGCTGTGGGGCCGGGTGTCGCCGGGGTTCCTTGGTGTGGAGGGTCACTGGGGCCGGCGGATCCATGACGGGAACCCCGCGCTGGCCACGACGCGGTCGGACCTGTGGCTGGCCGCCTCCGACGGCAGCCTGCTGAGGCGCGTCGGCGCGAACTTCCAGGATCGCGAGCTCATGCCGAAGTGGTCGCCCGGTGGTGAGTGGCTCGGTTGCTTGGTCGATGGCCGGCGCGACATCCTCTGGCCCGCCGTCGCCGAGGGGCCGCCCTTGATGCCCCTCGAGTTGGCGGTGACCCGTGCCGGCGGCGAGGGAATCTCGACCGTGGCGGCACCGGCGCCGATGAGCGAGGAGGACCCTTGGCCGTGGTCGGTGCGAGCCTACACCTGGGCGGACGATGACGAGCTGCTGTACCTGGTGGGCGACTCGATCCACCGCGTTCGGCTGACCCTGCCGGAGGTCCCGGACTTACCCACCACCTCGGAGCGGGAGGCCCGCGAGGCGGCCATCGTCACGGGCATCGTCACGGCGGGCTCGACCCTGCTCGCCGTCGGTCTCGGCGTGCTGGCATGGCGCCGCGGACCGCGTCTGCTGACGGCGCTGCGGGCGGCCGCTCAGGCTCACCGACTCGGCTACAGCCCCCAGGCGCTGCGCGCTTTGCTGGACACCCTGGAGGACGTCCGCTGCCGAGCCCACAACCTGAAGAACGCCGCCCGCGCCATCGAGCCCGCTGCCGAGGGGCCCTCGCGGACCCTGGCGCGCGACGTCCAGGTGATCCAGGAGCATTGGCGCGGCGTCGATGAGGCCCTCGGCCAGGTCGAGGCCCATCATGCGGCATGGCGCGTGGCCGTGGTGGACTTCTCGGACGCCGTTCGCGAAGGGGTCGGCGGCGCGCTCGATCAGGCGCTCGAGGCGCGCTCGCCGCTGGCCGAAGCTGTAGGCGGCCTGGGCGCGGAGGCGGCGCGGCGCGAGCCCGACGCCGAGGAGCTGTCCCGACTCAGCGAGCGGCTGACCGCGCTCCTCGATGGGCGCCGCGGGTTGATCCGGGTGGCGGGCAGGGCGAGCCGCCGTTTCACCATCGGCGACATCATCGAGCGCGCCCTTAGGCGTTGCGAGTCCCGGGCCGACCGGTTGGAGGTGGACCTGGAGCTGGACGCCTCGGCCCACAGCCTGGCCTTCGTCAGCGGCGATCCCGAGCCCCTGGTCGAGGTCATTGGCAGCCTGCTGGACAATGCCCTGGACTCCATCGAGCGCCGCACCGGCGACGGCCCGCGAGCGATATGGGTCTCCGTCGAGGGTGGCGATGCGGTGACGGTGCACATCCGGGACACGGGCGCGGGGATGGACCCCGGCGAGTTGCACGACCTGCTCAGCCAGCCCTCGTCGAACGGCCGTACAGGCCTGACCTCCGCGCGCACCATCGTCGGCCGCTACCCCGGCGGCTCGCTGAACCTGACCAGCCCCGGCCAGGGCCGCGGGGCCGAGGCGGAGGTGCGGATCGGGGCCCTGCGCGGGCCGTAGTGCCCATGTCGTCGTCCCCGCCCGGTGATCGCATAGGCTTAAGTAATCCGTTTCACACTCTCCGCAGAATGTGAAGCCTTTGGCTTCGGAGGTGGTGAAACTGGTCCGAAAACGACCCCTATCAAGCCCTTCGCGGGCAAATGTGAAACCCAAGCGCCGGGAGCAGCCGATCCGG
The DNA here is from genome assembly GCA_014730065.1 of Armatimonadia bacterium. Classification (GTDB taxonomy): domain Bacteria; phylum Armatimonadota; class Zipacnadia; order UBA1398; family UBA1398; genus UBA1398. The sequence continues at coordinate 4,035 of WJIW01000252.1, forward strand.
TACCTGACTCTCGACGAGTGGCGGCTCTTCCTCGACACGGTGGACCGTTTCGAGCACAAGCTCATGTTCCGCGTCTGCTATGAGCTGGGATGCCGGGTTGGTGAGCTGGTGCGGATCCAGGCGAAGCATATGGACTTCCGTGCTTCGACCGTGTTCATCCCTGCGGATAACACGAAGACCGGTGTGGCTCGCACGAGCCACCTGCCGCGCGAGTTGATGAACGACGTCCGGTACTCCCTAAAGCAACGCGGGGTGATCGGCAAGCGCGACGGCCGGCTGCGCAAGCCGGATGCGTTCCTCTTCGAGTCAGCCGACCGACGCCGGAAGGGGATGACCGAGAACCGCGTGCGGCAAGTGTTCCGGCACTACGCCGATCGCTCCGGGCTACAGCGCGAGTACGGCTCGGACTCGCAGGGCCGCAAGCTGTGGCGGTTCAGCGTCCACTCGCTGCGCCATACCCACTGTATGCACTATATCCACGTCTACAAGCTCCCCGTCCCCGTCGTCCAGCGTCAGGTCGGTCACCGCACCCTTGATGCCACGATGGTGTACTGCCAGCCGAGCGACGAGATGGTGGGGGAGGCGTATGGGGAAGCGAGGCGCGACAGCTTGGCCGCTGGTCAGTCGAGACGCTACGAGTGAGATTGCCGGCCCCGGGTGCTTGGTGGGCCTGCTGGGTGGCAGAAGGGGTGGTGGGGCACCCAGGGCCGACGTCGTAAGCTTCCGCATTCGGTCCCAGCCCACCTGCTGCCTTCGCGCCCCCAACCGGCAACAGGAATGACAAGCCCGAGAGGGGAAGCTCGCCTTGAGGGGAGTGGTCCACATCAACCTCGACGCCAATGCCCAACCCAGCCGCGAGCTGACCTTTGTCCACGCGGAGAGTCACCTGTACCGGATCATCCATGTGAGTGGAGTATCTGGCGACCCGACGAGGTCGGCCTGATCCTCGACAAGCGCGCCGCAGTGAGCCTCTACCATTGGCTCGGCGCCCAGATCGAAAGGATGGGGTAGGCGGGGAGTTCCTTACATAGGTCACCACAGTCGGGGTGGCGGCCTGCCTCTCGGAC